>NZ_QPTY01000009.1:0-78563 GCF_005236045.1 Enterococcus sp. VV15 | reverse complement strand
TTGTGGTTAAAAACATTGTACCGTAAAAGGGCTGTTACATGGCCTTTTATCTTTTACACAATTATATGGACTTTATCAAGAATTAATCAACTATATTTTTGGAGCAAAAAATCTACCTTTTTCACTTATTTTGCTAAAAAAAGCAAAGTTATTCAAAGCCTTCGGGAAAGATTTGTTACAACGATTACTGCTTGTGTACAGGTGTCTTATGAAGATTTGCTTCAATGACTACTTGTAGTCATTTCGTTTAAAATTATTCTGTTACACCCTTATGTGTCACGAAGAAATACTGGTATAATAATGAGTGATATATGTAACGTTAGAGTATACGCTTGTGTTACAAATGCTAGCTATGCGAGAAATTGTATCGTGGTAATGAAAGAATTTTTATAGAAAAAATGTATAAAAAGGAGAAAAAGTGAAAAAAGAAATTTGGCAATACATTAAGAGTAACAACAAGGAAGTTGAACTCATGTTAGGGAAAGTGGCCAATCTAAAAAGCATAGGTGAAGGAGGCAATGGTCTTGTTTATAGTGGAGAGCTTTTAGAAAAGGGGATAGCGCTAAAAATTTTGGGAGAATTGAGTCAAGAATCAAAAAAAAATAGGTTTAAAGCGGAATTCTTTAACGTTATGTTGCTCCCGTCAAATAAATTTACTGTACAATATTATGATTATGATGAACTAGTGATTAATGAAGATTCATATCCGGTAATGTTAATGAAAAAATACAATAGTTCTTGTAAAGGTAAGGAGTTTCTGGATTTATCTGATGTAAAAAAATTTGTGGATTTTCTATTAAGTGGAATTTCTTTTCTTCATAATAACGGTATTATTCATAGAGATTTGAAACCAGAAAATATATTAATCGATGAAAATGGGGATTATTGTATCTCTGACTTTGGAATCGCTTACTATGATAAAGATGATTTCCCAGAGTTTCATAAGACCAAAATAGGAGAAAGACTAGCAAACTACGAATTTTCTGCGCCGGAATGCTATAGTGCTAAAGCTGTTGATCCAGACAAGAAAATGGATATCTATTCTTTAGGTCAGTTAATCCAATGGTCTATTTATGGTTCCACTCATAGAGGAACTAATAGAAAAAGATTTTCTGAATGCAAATTAGAAAATCTGGATAAAAACTATCTATCTGCGTTAGACTTTGTAGTAGACAAAGCTATTAGACAAGATTCTGAAGAAAGGTTCAATTCTGTTGAGGACATGAGAGATTGTTTGCTTGAACAAATTGAGCAGAAGAAGGAAATAGATCCTTTCGAAGAAATGATATTATTACAAGAAATGATAACAGATATCTACCCAGAAGATTTTGATACCGTCACATGTATTAGCGATGAAGAGCAAATCGGGTCCATTTTGAAAAATATCAAGTGTGATGTCTTTGGCTATAATAGTTTTTGGTTCACTTACGGTAACGGTAACAATAATATAACTAGATTCGGATATCTAGGTAATAGATGGGTATTAATTAATACTCAAGAACTATTTGTTAAAAATGTGTGGCTCAGTTTAAATTCTAGTTTGTACAATGATTTAATTATACTGGAGGTTGAAGATAACTTAGAGAGTATTGAACCGTTTGTGTATGAGGACAAAGATTTTTTTGCTGGTTATCTAATTAATAATGAGTACATGATACCAGAAAGTGAAACAACGTCAGGTAGATTTAGACATAATGGTGAAGTGATAAAATTGGCCGATGTTAATAAAGATTTCAGAGAAAGATATAATGATAAAAGATACTTTTTTTTAGGAACTGTATGGACTAATGCTTTACAACAGGAAAGTGATATTACCATCGGAAATTTCCAAAATCAGAAGATAAGTTTTAGGAACGTAGAACATTTACAACAAACTATATTTCATAATAGAGCTAAAGCAGTTCGTATACGTTTGTAAGGGTTTAGTATGCAAGGGAAAGCATAAACTCATTGTTTGGAATGGATACTAAAACATTATAGCTATTCGCTTTGTAATAGATTCTTATCAAAAGCACGTCACGCAACTTGAATACGTTTTTGAATACGATCGGCTTCTTTATCAATCTTAACTATTCACCGAAATTTTGTGTATTTTTCCTACAAAGAATTGTAATAACAGTATTTCTCCACTTATCATTGATGACACGACTTCATGGCTGAAATAGAATAACTTGAATCCTCAAAGAACTTCTCTACCTGCTGTTTCGGATACGATATTGGCTACGTTTTCGACGATAGTATCTGCTGATATATACCGTCAGTCTATGGTAATTTGTTAAATGAAATATCTCTATAAAACCTAACTCTTTCCTTTGATTCTCAAAAGAGTCATTGGAAGGTAGTGTGGGGTAGAACCTAGTTATAAGCTAGAATCCTTGATAGATGAGGGTTTTAGCTTTTTTCTCTTTGTGAATAAAAAATGAAAAATTATCTAGAATGAAATATGAGCAACAGTATCAGATTCAGTGTTTCATAAGAAGAGCAACAGTGTTACTTTGTGGATAATACGATAATCATATTGCAATAGCACACATATCTTAATATAATCTAACATCTTTGGTCATAGTACCCAGCTTCTCGAATACAAGTAAGATTGACCACATTCAACGTTTGTATTACCTTGTTTCATGATCACTTTTTTAGAAATGATAGTAGAAATACATGAGATGCTTATTGGCCGTGTCAGATGAGTTTTTACATAATATTGGTGTAGTGAATTTATCTGTACGAAAGTCTATTTGCAGTCAAAAATAGCGACATTAGAACCAATTTATTTGGACTAAAATTTTCTTCTGACGGTACTTTTCAAAATCAGAAATAAAAAATGAATGTTCTTTTTGAAAACGATCGCAAATTGTTTTTAGATATGGGACAATTATTTTACAGGGAAATGGTGAAAGGTTGATACTTTTTATCAAAAAACGATGCAGAACCTTGTGTATAAGGGTCTAAGCAACTCGTCAAGGAACGTTTGGGAATAAGTCGTTGTTGATGTCGTAATGGGATACTGTTGCGTATTAAGTGAGTATTCTTAGTAACAAGAGGAAAGTCAATGTAAAAGCATTGGAATGCAAAGAACGTGTGCAAAGTGTGACCAAATATAAGGTAGCAGACTTGTCGGGACGACAATAGAAAGCTAAGTTGATAAGATTTAGCCCCTCCGTAAAGAAAATGGCAAGGGATTGACATATAATACTGACGGAAGTATCCAAAGAAGTCCCTCGCTGTGAAATGATTAGAAATGATCTATAAGACAAGAAATGCGTGAGAGTAGCAGAAGGCGGAAATAAGATGATTATTTCATAAATATACCGAATGCTCCTGTGAAATTTGTAGGCTGTCATGCCTGACCACATCTCGTAAGGCTGCAATATGCCAGCGGTCGCTCCGACTGGTACGGTATTGCATAATGTGTGACCGAATAACATTGCAATCGCATGGTGTAGAGAGATACTCCGCACAGTTTTTTGATAAAGGGCGTAAGCCTTTTTTTATATAATAATTATCCATTTGTTTCTTAGTAATTTCATTTTACTAAGAAATATTGTATAAATTTCTTAGTAAATACAATTTGCTAAGAAAAGAACGTGAAAGCTTGGATTTCTTTGGATTACAAAAAGTGTTGGCAGAAAATCGATTTCAACCAACACAAAATATTATAGAATCCTAATCCTTGTATTAGAGATATTATTAAGTCTGCGACACAGTACATAGTACAACAAATCACAAAACTATGAGAGGTTCGGATTATTTATTCTATGAAGTAGGAAGCAGAAGTAATCGCATGATTGCGGTGAATATGTCACTACTCAAATAAGCCTGCGAAAAAGAATAAACGGAACCCTTTTCTCCAAAAATATTGGAGAAAAGTAAATGAGAGCGAATGAAAACAATAGATTTATTTGTAGATATTGTAATAGAGAGGTACAGCGATTGACGAATGGTTCTTATCGAAATCATTGCCCATTTTGTTTGTATTCTCTTCATGTAGATCGTATACCAGGGGATCGGAGTAGTGAATACTTTGGTTTAATGAAACCGGTCACTTATAGATATACGTCAAAAAAAGGGGATCAAATCATGCACAAATGTGAAACATGTAGGAAAGAACAATGGAATATTATCGCAGAAAATACTGTTCAAGAAGATGAATTTGTTCAGTGGGTTCACAACATAATTAGATAAAGATCAATAAAATTTCCATCGTTACCATACGTGAAGAAGTACTAGATACGGAGTTAGCGTGATTCAATAAGAACAAAATTTACAGTCAACTAAAAATAGACTAACGAGACTAGGACAGAAGCACTTGACTCCGAAAACTAAGAAGAGAATCACGAAAATTACTTTTCAAATTTTTTATGAATTTCGACTTATTTTCGAAGGAGATGTTTGTAAATCAAGCATTTATTCATACTTAGAAGTTGAGTCAAAAGTATTCCTTGCTTTTGACTCAATTTTATTTAAATGATGGAATATATCAAAAGAAGACTTGATTCAACTTTTAAAATGGAGCAATTTCGCCGTTGAATGTACCTCTAAGAACAACTTTACCTAACATGTGTCCGGATTCGACTTCTTTTGTAGCTGCCCGTAAATTTTTTGCGTTGATGTCATCCGAGTAGACTTTTGTCAAGGTTGTTTTTAGGAGGCCTCTTTCTGCTAGCGAAGCAATCATTGCCAATGCTTCACCTTGTGTTTCGATTTGGTAGTCATGATCAGTTTTAGCAAACATGTACTCCCAATCCAAGCTGACCGATAGATTTTTCCAAGCACTTAAGTTCAGCGGTTCATTGACCCCAACGATCGTGCCAACATGTCCAAACGGTTTGATCAGATGAGTGATTTGTTCTAAATAATGGGTGATATCGAATAAGACGGCGATATAATCAACAGCCTCTACACCTAGTTCCTGCAAGCTTTGTTTTAAATCGTGATGATAATCTAGTGGATGATCTACACCGACTGAAGTGAGCCATTCAAAGTTTTTAGGACTAGAAGTAGCATAGATTTCTAATCCTGCCCATTTAGCTAATTGGTTCAAGATAGAGCCCACACCACCTGCACCATTGATCACTAAGATTTTCTTTCCTTGATTGGCATTTTCCTCTGGAATCAATCCGAATTTATCAAATAGTAGTTCATAGGCCGTTAAGGAGGTAAGGGGAAGGGCCACGGCTTCTTCATCTGATAGATGCTTTGGCGCTAAAGCTGCAATCCGTTCATCAACGAGTTGATATTCTTGATTACTGCCAGAACGTGTTGTAGTACCTGCATAAAAAATTCGATCCCCGATTTTGAACTTAGAAACTTTTTCGCCAATTTTGACGACTTCACCTACGCCATCAAATCCTAGTACTTTTAGCGTATCGCTTTTAGGTGCGGTCTGTCTTAACTTAGTGTCAACAGGGTTGACGGATACCGCTTTGACCTTTACCAGTATATCCCTTGCTTCAGGAATAGGGATTTCTTTTTTTTGATCAATGAAACTTTTAGGGTCATCGATTGGCAAGCCTTCAAAAAAACCAACAGCCTGCATCAATGGATCATTTGACATAAAACTTCCTCCTCTGCTAGTGGACAAAACATCTTCCCTTATTTTGACGTAAAGGAAGTGATATAGAATCAGCTTAGAAGGTCGAAAGATAGGAAAACGAGCATCACTTGGTGGTTGTCTCCTGAATCAATCCGAAAACTAAGCATTATTTCAATAGCACTAGCTTAAATCTTTTCATTTATATTGTAAAACAAAGCATCTTTGATACGTTATATTTCTTCTATAAAAGTTGCGTGCTGTACCAAAAGCATTAGTGATACAAGAAAAAGCGAGTCTGTATTTTGCCGGACATGATTTCTATATAAAGATATAGCGAGAGCAACAACGGTTTAATCGACTAGTTCCTATTGTTTTAACTAAAATAGACAAATGTATCAGCTGATTTCTTATTGAAAAGGGCTGATATTTTTGCCTATAAACATAAGAGACTGTCCACTTTTTTCATGTGACAGAAACTAGAAAATCTATTTTTGACTAAAACTATATTCCACTTTATTCGAATCCATTAGGCGGGTTCCTTGATCATTTACCCAAGTAAATTCTTTTTTATAGTGTTCACTATAGAGATACGTTTTTTTGTTTTCTTTATCGATCTGAGCATAGGCTTTTTTTATTTTCTGATTGTATGTTTGAAATAGCCCAGTTTGTTCAGGGTGTTGATCTTCTTCATTAAAATCATTTGCAAGTAATTTTTCTATTTCTTCTTTTTCACTGTCTGAAGTGGTTAAGGTAGAAGGATCTTGGTTGATATTTTTAGAATAGTTGGATTTCTTTAAAAATATCAAGAGTTCCATTTTCTATGGTATAACCTCCATGATTTTGCAAAGTACCACCATTTGTAACTCGAACGATGACGATGTTTTCTATCTTGTCTTTATCCACAGATGCGCAAGCGCTTAACGAGAAAGTAGCTGGAACTATGCTATATCCTGTAATCATTCTTTCGAATCCTATCCAACAACTCGCTGTTTTTGAATTGCGTTCTTCTTTTTTATAACATTATTTTCTACATGGTAAGCAGATGGTCACGAAAGAATCGAGGAGTGATTTTTCTCGGGAAAGCAAGTGAACAAGGTAAAGAAGAAAGCACATGAAGCCTAGATTTTACCTCGAAAACCAAGGGGAATATGTGATCGATCAGGGACTAAAATAAGTAATTGTATTGTTATAAAAACGGGCTTATAATAAGTTATAAAAAATTTGGGTTTGGGGAATAAGGAGAAAACAGATGAAAAAAACGGTGATGTTTTGTTTAGTATTGTCAACAGTGTTATTGGCTGCATGTCAACAAACAAAAAAAGCGACGGCTCAGTCTTCAAAGGCTGCTGAAAGTAGTATAGCAGTAACAAAAGAATCGAGTAGCAAAGCAAGTTCAAAAAGCAGTACAACAAGCAGTACAACAAGCAGCACAACGACTAATTCAACAAGTAGCACAGATACCAGCTCTAGTACAGCAACAGAAACAACTACGGTTTCAAATCTGTTGTGGAGTGCAGATAAAAGCAATCAATTGGCTAGCCTTATGGCTAGTTGGGGTCAAACCATGGGACAAAGTTACCAAGCCTATGGACCGGGCAATAATGTAAATCTCTATGGATTACAGTTACCTGATGGAGTTTTGAACCATATGAATGGTTGGCAAGCAACGGTTGCCAATACACCAATTTCGTTAACTTGGTCAGAAAATGGAGAAGTACCATCTGGCTACGGATTAGTAGCAGTTTATTCAGATGCGCAAACACAATCTGGACAAAAAACAAGACATGTTTACTTTTTCACCATTGAGGGAGGAACTCCTAAAGTTTTGGTCACCAGTCAAAATCAAGGGAATCCGAACAACTATCTTGAGTTAAGAGAAACAGATAATCAAGAATTGAAAAATGGATTTTCACAAATCGTTACTGGACAATAAGCGTAAGAAGGAATCACTACCTAAAACAAATGAACGAAAATCTTCCTTTATTGCTTTTTGTGGGACGATCCTCGTAGGAATCATTGGGTGTGCTTTTGTTAGAAAAATAAGATAACTATTACTCGAAACTCGAAATGTCTATAAGTAGATGTTTCGAGTTTTTCTATGCTATAGTTGAAAAAAAGCCATAGAAAGGAAAGAATACTATGCAAAAAGCGTTGTTAGTGGTGAACCCAAGTTCCGGAGGAGAGCAAGCAAAAGAATATGAACAACTTGCCCATGAAAAATTAAAAACGATGTTTGATGAAGTGAGTGTTTTGCACACTAAAAAAGCAGGTGATGCGAAAAACTTTGCACGTGAAGCTACGATTGAAGGATATAACAGTGTTTTTGTCATGGGAGGAGATGGTACCGTCAATGAAGGAATCAGCGGTATCGCTGAACAGGAACATCGACCAAATTTTGGTTTTATCCCTTTAGGAACAGTGAATGATTTAGCTCGCGCTTTAGAGATCCCACTAGAACCAGAAGAGGCAATTGAGAATCTTTCAATCGATTCTTTTAAGTCTTTAGACATTGGAAAAATCAACGAAGATTATTTTATGAACGTGGTAGCAATCGGGACGATTCCTGAGGCAATCAATGATGTCGATCCTGAAAAGAAGACAAAGTTAGGTAAACTTGCTTATTTTATTTCTGGGATCAAGCAATTAGCTGGGACACAATCCTATTCTTTCCATTTAACTGTGGATGGTCAGGAAGAAAAAATTGAAAGTAGTACGTTATTGGTTGGTTTGACCAACTCTATTGGTGGTTTTGAAACACTGATTCCCGATGCAAAAGTTGATGATGGCAAGCTCCATCTGATTTATTTAAAAGATTCTTCTCTCCTTGACACGTTGAAAACTTTACCAGATTTATTAAAAGGTGTGGACGAATCAACGGATAACCTAGCATATCAAGCATGTGAAAAAGTCGAAGTTTCTTTGTCAGACAATGCGGAACTAGCCACAAATGTCGATGGGGACGAAGGGGCTAAACTGCCTGTTAAAATCAGTATCTTACCGGCACATTTAACAGTTTATTGTTAAAAAATGACCAAATGAACGAGTGTGGGACAAAACTAAAAATCAGGTTTGCTACAGACTCTCGAATAAACAGCGTCCAAAAGTCAGGTTTTTCGGAAATTTGAAAAAAAAACGAGCAATACAAAAAGCGTATTGTTCGTTTTTCTCTCCAATTTCTCAAACTTAAACGACTTTTGTCTCGACCTCTGTTCATTTGGTTTTATTTTTGAAGGCAAATACTAAAAACAACATCAACCTTCTTTTGATTTTGGCTTTTGAGGGAAAGAACTATGAAAGATTCAGAGTATACCGGTCTTTCTTGGAGATGACATCTTTATTTCATTCGCTCGATCGTACCACACGGTTCTCCATGAAGAAGTGCGCCATTTTGTAAGACCAACTCGCTGATCTGTTCTGCTTCTGTGAAAACAACAATCACGGCAGGATCTTTTTTTGCTTGTATGATCTGATCAAAATCCACTTCAACCAAAGGGGTGTCAATGGTAATCTGTTCGTTTTCGTTTACAAGAATCGTGAAAGGTGCACCTTTCATCTCTACCGTATCAAGACCGATATGGATCAAATAATCGATTCCTGAGTCACTTTTTATACTGATGGCATGTTTTGTTGGGAAAATCGTTGTTACTCGACCAGCCAGTGGTGCATAGATTGTCTGATCCTCTGGAATGACAGCAAAGCCGTCTCCTAGCAATTTTTGTGAAAAAACCGGGTCTTTCACAGCAGAAATTGGAATCACTTTTCCTGAGCAAGGAGCGGTAATCGTTTCTTGTTTTTTCTTTTTGAACATTTTGAACATAACAAGTCCTCCTAATTATCCTTTTCCAAAATTTGATTGATTTCTTGACTGAGTAAATCAGCTTTTCCACCAAAGACAGCTTGGATGCCACCTTTTACCTCGAAAACAGCAGTAGCGCCTAATTGTTGGATCGTTTGTTTATCGACGATTTGACCATCTATGACAGCAACGCGCAAACGAGTGGCACAAGCTTCGACTGTTTCGATGTTTGCTTCACTACCAAGAGCTTTAATGATTGTTAAAGCTTCTTCATGTAGTGACGTATTTTTGTTCAATGGTTGTTCAGAAAGGATATCTGTTTCTTCCGTCATACCAGGGATAGCAACTTTGAACTTTTTGATGAAGAAAGTGAAAACGACAAAGTAAATGACTGCCCAAGCAAGTCCAAAAGGAATTAATTTGATCCAGTTGGTTTTATCATTTCCTTGAAGTACACCAAATAATAAGAAATCGATCAGGCCGCCTGAAAAAGAATTACCTACTCGAATATTTAAGATGTCTGCAAAATAAAAAGATAATCCGTCTAAAAAGGCATGGATAACATATAACCACGGAGCAACAAATAAAAACATATACTCTACAGGCTCAGTGATCCCAGTTAAAAATGAGGTTAATGCACCACTGAAATAAAGTCCACCATTTTTCTTACGATTTTGTTTAGGAATAGCACGATACATTGCGTAGCAAGCTGCAGGGAGACCAAACATCATCGTTGCAAATCTGCCAGCAAAGAAACGAGTACCATAAGTAAATAATCCAGTATGATTTGGGTCAGCTAATTGGGCAAAGAAAATATTTTGTGCGCCGGATACTGAGACACCGGCTACACTCTCTGTACCGCCCAAAGAGGTATACCAAAAGAGTGGGTAGATCGTGTGATGCAGACCAACAGCGCCAGTAAGACGAAGTAAGAAGCCATATAAAAATGTTCCTAGACTGCCCATTTGTGCAATGTGTTCTCCGGCAACCACTAAACCGTTCTGAATGGGGGGCCAAATCAAGTAAAAGAAGGAACCAATAATAATTGCAGCTAAACTAGAAATAATTGGGATAAAACGTGATCCACCAAAGAACCCTAAAAATTGTGGTAATTCGATTTTTCGATAACGATTGTGTAAGAATGCAACGGTTCCGCCAATAACAATAGAACCAACAACTCCAGTATCAAGAGTTGCTCCTTTGGCAGAAAACAATTCAAGAAACCCACTGATCGTCGCAGTATAGACTAAATAAGCGACACCCCCAGCTAAACCAGCAGTTCCTTTATCACCATTTGAAAGTCCGACAGCAACACCAATAGCAAAAATCAATGCTAAATTGGCAAAAACAGCATTTCCTGCGTAGCTCATGATACTTAAAATCGTATGGAGCCATGGTTGGGCTAAAATCGGATAGGCGTTTATGGCGCTTTCATTTGTTAGTGCGCCTCCGAGACCCAAAAGTAATCCGGCAACAGGTAAGATAGCAATCGGCAACATGAATGCACGGCCTAATTGTGAAAATTTCTTAAACATTTTTCTCCTCCTAATTTAATGCATGAATAAAACGTTCAGCAATTTCTTGTGGTCGGGTAATCGCACCACCAACGACGATTCCAGCCACACCTAGTTTTTTGATCTGTCTGGCTTGTTCTGGCGTGTGGATTTTTCCTTCTGCGATGACACGAATTCCTGCTTCGACTAGTTGTTCGATCAATTCGATATCTGGACCATCTTGTTTTTTACTTTCTTCCGTGTAGCCGCTTAACGTTGTCCCGACAAAATCAACTCCAGTTTCCCAAGCATTTTTTCCTTCCTCAAAAGTAGAGATATCTGCCATGAACAGCTGATGAGGATACTTTTCTTTGATCTGAGCAATAAACGCATTGATGGATAACCCGTCATGGCGTTTGCGAAGCGTACAATCCAACGCAATCACTTCTACTCCAGTAGCAACGAGTTCATCTACTTCGCGCATAGTTGCTGTAATGAATGGCGCTTCGGGGGGGTAGTCCCTTTTGATGATGCCGATCATAGGCAAGGAAACTTTTTCTTTGATTTCCAAAATGTCACGAACAGAATTTGCACGGATGCCCACCGCACCAGCTCTTTGTGCAGCTAAGGCAAAATAGGGCATAAGACCTCCTTCCTCTGTATAAAATGGTTCACCAGGTAATGCCTGACAAGACACGATCAGACCACCTGAAATTGCTTCTAAAAATGATTGTTTATCCATTCTCCTAAACACTCCGTTTTTGAATTATTTTTGGATAATGACTCCGAATTAAATATAGCATCCGCTTTCATAACTGTAAAGTAAAAATTGGATAATTTTGGAGTTTTATTTATTCTTTTGGAGTATAATGGAGAAAATAACTTGCTATAAAGGAGTTTGTATGAATTATATTTATCTGATCAAAGAGCATTATCCATTATTGACTAAATCTGAAAAAAAAGTTGCTGATCTAATTCTTACCTCTGGAAAAACAATCATCTACAGTACGATGAGCGATATCAAAGAAAAAACCAAAGTTGGAGATGCAACGATCATCCGGTTTTGCCAAAAATTAGGATTTTCTGGTTTTTCAGATTTGAAAATCGAAATTGCGAAAGAAGATTTTAGTCAAAAAAAAGAACAGCCATCTAGTGGGAAATATTACGATGAAATTGCGAATAATTTAACTGAAGCTCTTCATTCTACGGCTCGTTTACTAAATGAAGAAAAATTAGATGAGGCGATTCAACTAATTAGCGAAGCGAATCATCTCTATATATTTGGGGTAGGGTCTAGTGGAAATACGAGTCTTGACCTAGAAAGTATGTTTTTACGTGTGGGTGTCCAAGCAAAGGCCGTTTTAGATCCGCATTTTCAAGCACAAGTTGCTTCTTTGCTGAAAGAAGGGGATGTAATCGTGGCATTCTCGTTATCTGGAAAAACGAAGGATACGTTCGATTCAGTAGAAATCGCTAAAAAAAATGGCGCAAAAATCTTAGCAATCACCAATTATATTCATTCCCCCATTGGGCAAACAGCAGACCTTGTCTTACAAACAGCCATTGAAGAATTTTTGAATGGTGGATCTTTAGCAGGAAAAATCTCACAACTGTATATTTGCGATTTACTTGTACAGGGATATGAGCAAAAGAATAACATCAATGCAGTCGAGTTACGGGAAAGAGTGCTACGATCCATCTTAGATAAAAGCATTGATTGATAGACTAATACTTCGAATAAAAAGTGATAAAAAAACAATTGCATCTATTATAAATAACTTTTTTTGTTATTTTATAATAAAAAACTAAAAGTTCTTGCATTTTCCTTGGATTTTATATATGATTTTATCAATTTAAGGTCAAGGAAAAGGGGTAAAAAGGAATGTCGAAGTATCAACGAAAAGTCTTATTGTCAACATCAGCAGGAATCGCATTAGAGAATATGGATATTATGTTTTTAGCTTTTTCTTTATCTTCAATGATTGCAACTTTTCATATTAGTGGAACGCAAGCAGGAATGATTGCTACGATCACTAATTTGGGGATGCTCGTTGGAGGTATTTTTTTTGGCCTTATGGCAGATAAATATGGACGAGTGAAGGTGTTTTCTCAAACGGTGCTACTTTTTTCAATCGCCTCGTTATTGATGTTCTTTGCTTCAAACATTTATCTTGTCTATCTTTTTCGATTTATTGCAGGAATTGGGGCAGGAGGAGAATATGGGGCGTGTATGTCTTTGATCTCTGAAAGTTTCTCAAAAAAACAAATCGGACGAGCTTCTTCGATCGCTGGAATCGGTGCACAAGTAGGAGCTGCCTTGGCTGCGATTTTAGCTGCTGTTGTTATTCCTTGGTTGGGTTGGAAAATGTTATACGTTATAGGGGTGCTACCTGTATTGATGGTCTTGGTCATTCGCCGAGGCTTAGAAGAACCAGAGGATTTTCAAAAAACAAGAGCTACTGGTAAAACGACGAAACTAAGTCATCTCTTTGAAACAAAGCACCTTGCATGGCAAACAATCGGCCTAAGCATCATGGTAACAGTACAAATCGCGGGTTATTTTGGCTTGATGAACTGGTTACCATCGATCATGCAAGCACAATTAGGACTATCAGTATCTGGCTCTTCACTATGGATGGTCAGTACGATCGTCGGAATGTCCTTAGGTATGCTGACCTTTGGGATCATCATGGATAAATTAGGGCCAAGAACCGCATTCACTATATTTTTGCTCTGTTCCTCTCTATCAGTATTCTTACTAGTGATGGCACATAGCCAGTGGAGTTTAGTAGCTGCTGCTGTCGTTGTTGGTTACTTTATCAATGGAATGTACGGCGGCTATGGAGCAATCATCAGTAGCCTGTACCCAACTGAGATCCGAGCCACCGCTAATAATTTCATTATGAACTTAGGACGTGCAGTCGGTGGATTTTCTTCCATTGTGATCGGATTTTTGATGGATCACTATAATTTAACAGCTGTTATCATCTTCTTAAGCAGTATTTATTTAGTCAGCTTACTCGTTTTGATGACTATCACGGGAGTGAAAGAATTAAAGTTGAGTTTGCAAGAATAGAGACAATTGAAAGATGTTTTGCTTCATTCCGCCGAAGCAATCTTCCAAATACCATTCCTCCGTTTTTAGAGATATTAGAAGAGGTTGGGACAGAAGTGTTTAACTCCGAGAAATAAGAAGAAATTCACGAAAATTGCTTTTCAAATTTTTGTGAATTTCGGCTTATTTAAGAAGGAGTTGCTTCTGCTCCCACCGTTTATTCGTTTTTAAAGACTGGGACAAAAGTGTTTCTTACTTTTGTCCCAGTCTCGTTCTTTGATAGTTAGCTATTCAGCTATTTTTTCTTTTAATGAAGAAGTCTTTCTTGTAATGTGTAACAATTGAAAAACTAAGAATACTGCTAACAGTACGATGATCGCACCAAAAATTGGTGTATAAGTGACGCCCATTGATTTTGTTACTTGTGCACCAACAAATGAACCAAATGCAATACCAATATTAAACGCTGAGATATTGAATGCTGAGGCTAAAGTAATATCTTTAGGAGTGTATTCTTCAGCTAGCTGAACGACATAGAGTTGTAGCCCAGGAACATTCATAAATGAAAACAATCCTAAGACCAAAGTAGCAAGAGTTGCCAAAATCAATTGATCACTCAAGATCGCTACAAATAAAAAGACAAGGGAGAGAGAAAGAAGTCCGAACATCAGGCTAAGTGATTTCAGCGGCTGTTGATTTGAAAAATGACCACCTATTGTATTTCCTATAGCAACCATGATGCCGTAAACTACTAGTAAAAGTACTACAGCATGGGCAGAGTACCCAATTTTATCTTCTAAAATCGGTCCCTCAAAAAGAAGTACCTACTTTTTGGTACGATAGTTACTTTTTAGTAATAATTGTTGATAGAGGCATTTCTAACGGATAATTTAATGAGTGTTTTCTAATTTTTTGTTTATAAAATGCACGTATTTTATATTTTTGAACATTTTTACTTTTCAAATAAGCAATAGGGTGCTACTATTTGATGCGTATCTTTTAAAAGGAGAAAAAACATGGAAAAAATCTATCATATCGGCGTTGAAGCAACATTAGAAGTAATCGGTGGGAAATGGAAACCCATTATTCTATGCCATTTAGGGAATGGTCCAATACGAACAGGTGAATTGAAAAGACAAATACCAACGATCACTCAGAAAATGTTGACACAACAATTACGAGAGTTAGAGGAAGATCGTATCGTTGATCGAAAGGTCTACAATCAAGTACCTCCTAAAGTAGAATATTCATTAACAGAAGAAGGAAAATCATTACGGGAAATCTTAGTTGCAATGTCTGTTTGGGGAGAAGAACGGATTGAACGGCAACAAGAAGCGGGAAACGAAGTGACCTTGTTACATACACATGGTGGTTATTTGAATTATTAACGATTCTTTTAGTCAATGAAACTAAAAATTTCAATTTAATGAAAATGTTAAAAATAAATTTGCTCTTTTTTTCTTCATAAACATGGTATGATAAATAGTGACCATATTAGAAAAAGGTGAATGATAGATGAACAGTATGGATAAAGTAAATCAATTCAGAGATGAGCGGGATTGGCGGCAATTCCATAATGAAAAAGACTTGGCTATTTCTATTTCTTTGGAGGCTTCTGAATTGCTTGAACTGTTTCAATGGAAACGGCCAGAAGAAGTAACAGCGAACAATCTGGAACGGATAAAAGAAGAACTAGCAGATGTCTTGATTTATTCTTATATGCTGGCAGATAATTTAAATCTTGATCTTGATGAGATCATCGAAGAAAAGTTGAAGAAAAATCGTTTGAAATATCCGTTAGAAAAAAGTAAAGGTCAACGAACAAAATATGCGGAACTGTAGGGCAGAAAAAGAGGTGTGGTAGTGAAAAAAGAAGGAAAAGTAAAGAAATGGCTGATCAATATTCTTCTATTCTTATTGTTACTGATTGGATTGGCGCTGATTTTTAATGAACAAATCAAAGATTTTTTTGTTAAAAACACAGGAGATCAATATGCGATTGCAAACGTGACGAAAGAAGATATCAATAAAAATAAGGAAAAAGACGCAAGTTTTGATTTTGATGCTGTCGAATCCATGAGTATAGAAAGTGTGTTGAAGGCACAGTTGAACCATACAGAGCTACCAGTTATTGGAAGTATCGCCGTACCATCTGTCTCAATCAATATCCCTATCTTCAAAGGATTGGATAATGCCAATCTGCTTTATGGTGCTGGTACCTTGTCACCTGATCAGCAGATGGGTAAGGGCAATTATGCTTTAGCTAGCCATCGTGCAAACAATCCAGAATTACTTTTTACTCCCTTAGAGAATTTAACATTAGGCGATAAAATCTATTTAGTCGATTTGGACAATGTGTATACGTACAAAGCGACGTTCAAGCAAAAAGTCGCTCCAACAGACACACAATTACTGAACGTTCAAGAAGGAAAGGAACTTGTTACCTTGATTACTTGTGGAGATATGAACGCAGTGACGCGCTTAGTTGTTCAAGGCGAATTGGAAAAAATCACTCCAATGAAAGAAGCCACACAGGAAATGAAAAAAGCCTTCGATATGCCAACACGAACCTTTTGATCCAAGTAGTTCTTTATGAAAATGACAGACACTCTTGCTTGAATATAGTAAGGGTGTTTTTTTCTATTGAAAGAAAAAATAAAAAACGCTATGAAAGGGGTTGCAAAGTTAAGAAAAGGATGTTATGCTTATTTTATATAAGAAATGGATTGTTACTGTGCGGCAGGCAAAACCAGAATTCAGCTCGTTGTTAGGCGGATTCTAGGTTTTTTTATTTTTTTCGAGAGGGCGAAGCAGAATGGTCATTGAAAAAGTATTGAATAATAATGTCGTCGTTTCTAAAAATGAATTGGGTGAAGAGATCATTTGCATGGGAAAAGGCATCGCTTTTCAAAAAAAGCCAGGCGACCATATCTCAAATAATGACGTTCAAAAAGAATTCATTTTAAAGGATTCTTTTGCTACCCACCAGTTCCAACAATTGATGGCGGATGTGCCGCTGGAGGAAGTCGAACTAGTGAAATCCATTGTTGATTTTGCCGAAGAAAAATTGCAAGTTTCGTTTTCTCCTAATATTTATCTGACGTTGACGGATCATATCCATTATGCAATCAGTCGTGCAAAAGAAAAGATTGAGTTACCTAATCCATTATTATTTGAAACTAAAAAATTCTATCCTAAAGAATATCAAACAGCAATAGCTGTTCTTCAACTGATTGAACAAAAAATAGGCATTTCACTACCGATGGATGAAGCTGGTTTCATTACGTTTCATTTTGTCAATAGTCAGCAAAGTAATGGAGATATGCAAGTGACGATGACAGCTACAACGATGGTTCGAGATGTAGTAAGTATCATCAGTAAATTTTTTGGGATCGTATTCGATGAAGATTCGTTGAATTACCAACGACTCATCACACACCTTCAATTTTTTGCGCAGCGATATCTAAAAGGAGAAAGCTCAGGCGAACAAGATGAATTTCTTTATGCCTTGGTTCAAGGCAAGTATCCAAAAGCATTTCGCTGTTCTGAACGGATCAATGAGTACCTTGTCCAGACGCAAAAAGAACCAATGGGTGTAGCAGAACAAATTTATCTTACGATCCATATCCAACGTGTAGTAACTGAAAAACAAAGTACCCAATCTTAAGGATTGTTACTGGTAAAGTAGGCAAAACCTAGATTGAAAAAATAAGGACACGTGATTTCGCGTGACCGTTTTTTCAATCTAGGTTTTTTATTTTATAAAAAATAAATGGAAAGAAGGAAATGAAATGGATAATCAAGCAGTTGGTAAAAGAGTTTGGGAGGCAGTCGGCGGTAAAAACAATGTGAACAGTTTAGTGCACTGTGCGACTCGATTGCGTTTTAAATTGAAAGATGAATCTCTTGCGAAGACACAAGAACTAAAAAATGATCCTGATGTGATCCAAGTTGTTCAAAGTGGTGGCCAGTATCAAGTGGTGATCGGCAGCAATGTAGCGGATGTGTACCAGTCCATTGTAGATGAGCAAGGCCTAGCGGATCATACGGATACAGAAGAAAAATCAAAGAATCCATTAAATCGTTTCATTGATATCATTTCGAGTATCTTTACTCCCTTTTTAGGAGCAATGGCTGCAGCTGGTATTTTGAAAGGGTTCCTATCTTTAGCAATCGTATTAGGTTGGCTGATCGTTGATACAGGTGCTTATCAAATCCTATATGCAGCAGCAGACGGTGTTTTTACCTTTTTACCAGTAATGTTAGCATTTACCGCAGCAAAAAAATTTAAGGCCAATCAATTTCTATCCGTGGCGATCGCGATGGCTCTGGTTTATCCAGCCATCACTGAACTTGCAGGAGCCGGTGGCGCTGTTGACTTCTTTAGCTTACCAGTCATTCTTTCACCATCTGGCTATACATCTTCTGTGATCCCGATCATTTTGGCTGTATGGGTCCAAAGTAAATTTGAACCACTAGTGAAAAAGGTAATTCCACAATTTTTACAAATGATCTTTGTTCCGATGATCGTGTTGTTAGTAATGGTTCCACTCACATTCCTTGTTTTAGGACCAATCGGGACGGTTATCGGTAATGGCCTAGGTAGTCTTTTCAATTCCATCTATGGCTTTAGTCCATTAGTCGCAGGCTTTATCATGGGAGCGTTATGGCAAGTATTCGTGATGTTTGGTATGCACTGGGGATTTGTGCCGATCATGTTCTTGAATATCGAACAATATGGCTTTGATGTATTGATGCCAATGCTTTTACCAGCTATTTTAGCACAAGGAGGAGCAGCTTTAGCTGTAGCTGTACGCACAAAGGATGCAAAACTTCGTTCATTAGGAATCTCTTCTATGATCACTTCGCTGTTCGGAATTACTGAACCAACGGTCTATGGAGTAACACTACCACTGAAAAAACCATTTATCGTTGCGTGTCTTTCAGGAGGAATCGGAGGAGCAATGATCGGATTTGCAGGCGTCAAAGCTTTTTCTAGCGGATTAGTTAGTTTATTGACGATCCCAACATTTATTAGTACAAATGAAGCAGTCGAGTCTAGTGTGATGATGGCAGTGATTGCAACAGCAGTATCATTTATCTTAGCATTTGTAGGTACATTGATTATTGGTTTTGATGAATCTGCACAAGACGAAAATCTAGAAGGAAACAAGCAAACGACAGCTGGGGACTCCATTGGAACAGCTCGTCATAATCTAAAAAGTCCATTGAGCGGCAAAGTCTTATCTCTAGGTGAAGTACCAGATAAAGTCTTTTCTTCTGGAGCGATGGGTAAAGGGATTGCGATCGAACCAGAAAATGGTGAATTGCTTGCTCCGGCAGATGGGGAGATCACGACGATTTTTCCAACAGGTCATGCAGTAGGGATCACTACCACCGATGGTATCGAGTTATTGATGCATATCGGAATGGATACAGTCGAACTTGAAGGCAAAGGCTTTGAAGTATTTGTGAAACAAGGAGATACTGTTCATACAGGTGATTTACTTGTCCGTTTCGACATCGATACGATCAAAAAGGCGGGCTATAGTGTGATTACGCCAATCGTTGTAACGAATACAGATCATTTTGCCGATGTTTTAGAGCTTAATCAAGAAGAAATCATTGCTAGTGAAGATTTTCTAGCGATTGTAAAATAAGGAGGAAGTAAGGATGACAACACGTTTTTCAAAAGATTTTTTATGGGGCGGCGCAACAGCTGCTAATCAACTAGAAGGCGCCTACGACCGTGATGGCAAGGGATTATCTGTGGCAGATGCAATGCCTGGTGGGAAAAAACGCTTTGAGATTATCGGTAGCGAAACATTTGACTGGATGATCGATCCAAAAAACTATAACTATCCGAATCATCAAGGTATCGATCATTATGATCGTTTTAAAGAAGATATCGCGTTATTCGCTGAAATGGGTTTTAAATGTTACCGTTTCTCGATTGCTTGGACACGAATCTTTCCTCAAGGGGATGAATCAGTGCCGAATGAAGCCGGTCTTACTTTTTATGAGCAAGTAATTGATGAATGTTTAAGCTATGGGATCGAACCAGTAATCACGATTTCCCATTATGAAATGCCTCTAAATCTAGCTAAAGCATATGGGGGTTGGAAGAACCACCAATTGATCGACTTTTATGAACGATTTGCCAGAACAGTTCTTGAACGTTTCAGTAGTAAGGTGAAATATTGGATGACCTTCAATGAAATCAATTCAGCGTTCCATTTTCCGGCATTGAGCCAAGGATTGGTAAAAAGCAATGGTGCGGGTGAGTATCAAAATATCTTCCAAGCATGGCACAATCAATTTGTAGCAAGTAGTAAAGCAGTAAAAATCGCCCATGAACTACGTCCAGATATCCAAGTAGGTTGTATGATCATCTACGCAACTACGTATAGCATTGACGCAAATCCAATCAATCAGGTCGCAACATTGATCCAAAACCAAGAATTCAATTTCTTTTGTACAGATGTACAAGTCAGAGGCGAGTATCCATCCTACACGAAGCGTACCTATGAAAAATATGGTGTAGATAGTCAAAAATTAGAACAGACAAAAGAAGATTTTGACTTATTAAAAGCTTATCCAGTGGACTATATCGGGTTTAGCTACTATATGTCGACAGCAATCAATGAAACCGATCCAACAGCGTCAACATCAGTAGGTAACCTACTCGGTGGTGTGAAAAATCCATTTTTAGAAGCTAGTGAGTGGGGCTGGCAGATTGATCCGGAAGGGTTGCGAATTGCTTTAAACGAATTGTACTCTCGTTATGAGAAGCCATTGTTCATCGTGGAAAATGGACTAGGTGCGATCGACAAAGTCGAAGAAGATGGAAGTATCCATGATGATTATCGAATCGACTATCTACGTCGCCATATCGAAGCAATGGGTGAAGCAGTAGCGGATGGTGTTGAACTTATGGGATATACGCCTTGGGGCTGTATTGATCTGGTCAGTGCTTCAACGGGTGAAATGAGTAAACGTTATGGCTTTATCTATGTGGATTTAGACGATGAAGGCAAGGGAACTTTGGACCGTTCAAAGAAAAAGTCATTTGATTGGTACAAAGAAGTTATCGCCTCAAATGGGGAAAAGCTGTAGAAGGAGCATGGGACAAAAGTAAGAAACACTTTTGTCTCATTCTTTAAAAACGAATAAACGGTGGGAGCAGAAGCAACTCCTTCTTAAATAAGCCGAAATTCACAAAAAAATTGAAAAGCAATTTTCGTTAATTTCTTCTTATTTCTCGGAGCTAAACACTTCTGTTCCAGCCTCGATTCGTTCTGATACGTAAAATGGAAGTTCCAAAAACTACTCTCTTTGTTTAAAACAAGTTTGCTTTATTCAAAAAAGTAGATAATCAAATGATGTGAGTAAAAAGAGGCCGAGATAAAAGTCGTTTAGGTTTGAGAAATTGGAGAGAAAAACGAGTAATACGCTTTTTGTATTGATCATTTTTCTCGAAATTTCCGAAAAAACTGGCTTTTGGCCACCGTTTATTCGGATTTAGAGTCTGTGGCAAAACTGATTTTTAGTTTTGTCCCACACTTTTTTTTATTTTTCATCCTTTACTATTGCTAAGGTAAAACCATGCTTTTCATAACCTTGATAAACGGTATTCAAAGAGCTGATCTTCGGCACTAAGTCAAAAAATTTCAAAACAAAAGAGCTGTTTCGAAATTTTCATCCTTACTGCTCAGATCAAAACGCTCTTTTCATAACCTTGATTCTCTTTTATATTCTTTTTTTATTTTATCTATGCTATTCTTTTAGTAACAGTAAAACGAAAGGTGACGCCATGAAAAGAACCCGTATATTATATTTAGAAGTTGCAGATAAGATTAAAGAGGATATTTTTTCAGGGAAATATCCAGTTGGCACGATGCTGCCTACTGAAAATGAGCTAGAGGAATTGTTTCAAGTGAGCAAAATAACTGTTCGTAAGGCAATTGAATTACTAGCGACAGACGAGTATGTTGAAAAGAAGAGTGGTAGAGGAACTACGGTCCTAAGTAATCGTCCGTATAATCGATTATCAAAAGCAGCAAGTTTTACGCAAATTCTCGAAAATTCACAATATGAAGTTCGAAAAGAAACGCTAGAATTAAAAAAAGTTGATTTAAAAAAAGATGATCCATTGTATGGTTACTTTGGCTCGTATGCTACCCGATTTAAGCGCTTATATTATTTGAATGATGAGCCCTATATTTACTTTATCCATTATTTGCCGAGTGAGATGATCAGAGTGAGACGCAAGGAATTTGATGAAGAATCCCTTTATCGATTGCTGACTCAAAAAGGAGAATACATCGATGTATTTTCAGATGATTTTTCTGCTATTTTTCTCAGCGAGAAAGAGCAAGAAATCTTAAAGACATCTGCACAAATTGGCATAAAGAGAATTCGTCGATCATCCAATCAACAAGGAGAAATCCTTGAATATTCAGAAGCAATCTATCATACAGATTTACATCCGTATCATATTGACTATGAAACATAATATCTGGCAATAAATACTTTGCTTAATAAGTGGACAGATCTGAGTAGTATTTCTTATCTCTCAGGAAAGTTCACTTGTTAGGCAGGGATATTTATTTCACTATAAGAAAATAATCTGGATAAACATCTAAGTGAAGGACTAGCTGGGTGGCCCATTTTGCAGGTGATGGGGCAGGAAGGCTATAGTCTAGTATCAACTTCTTTTTTTAAACATTATGAAAAACGTTTACATTTGAAGGCAGTTATGCTACTATCAATGCGTAAACATTATAATGTTATATAAGGAGAGAACGCACATGGATAAATTTGTAGGGATCATCGAGCGAAGAATCATGCCGATTGCCAATCGTATCGGCACTCAGCGACACATGACAGCAATTAGAAAAGGGATTATTGCCACTATGCCGCTAACGATCGTCGGTTCGTTTTTCACTATTCTACTGAACATACCCATCGAATCAGTGGCATCAGCCATTGAACCGTATCGTGAAATATTGGATATTCCTTTTCGTTATACAGTAGGAATCCTTGCATTGTATGCTACATTTGGCATTGCATCATCATTAGCCAAAAGTTATAAACTGGATTCTTTGACTGCAGGTATTTTAGCTTTGATGTCCTTTCTGATTGTAGCAGCACCACCGCTTCGAGTAGTCGAAGATTTGGAAGGGATTACTGCTGGCCGTTATATCAATATTGCGAATTTAGGTTCTGGATCATTATTTGGCGCTATCGTTACAGCAATTGTTTCTGTTGAAATCTATCGTTTTTTTATTGAGAAAAAAATTACAATCAAAATGCCTGATGGTGTACCACCAGAAGTGACGAATTCTTTTGTAGCATTGATTCCAGGTGCAGTTATCTTGATTTTTTTCTGGGTAGTGCGTCATATGTTGGGATTTGATTTAAACGGATTCCTAAGCCAATTATTGATGCCTCTAAAAGGTGTACTAGCTGGTAATAGCTTGTTTGGCGGCTTGTTGACTGTCTTTTTGATTTGTTTCTTTTGGGTTCTTGGGATTCACGGTCCTGCAATCATGGGACCAGTCATTCGACCATTTTGGGATATCTCGATTGCCGAAAATATCGATGCATTCAATGCTGGAACAAATGCCCAGAACATGCCCAATATTTTTACAGAGCAGTTCTTGCAATGGTTTGTCTGGATCGGAGGAGCTGGGACAACGCTAGCTTTAGTTGTACTATTTATGTTTTCTAAATCAAAATATCTGAAAAGTTTAGGGCGATTATCTATTTTACCTGGCCTTTTCAATATCAATGAGCCAATGATTTTTGGTGCACCGATTGTCATGAATCCTGTCTTAGGTATTCCTTTTATTGTTACTCCATTAGTGACAACCACCTTGTCTTATGTATTGACGGTAAGTGGAGTCGTACCGATGATGGTGGCACGATTACCTTTTGCGATGCCTGCACCGATTGCCGCATGGATGAGTACCAATTGGAGTGTGGCAGCAGGAGTTCTTGTTGTCGTGAATTTCTTGATCACTCTGGCAATTTATTATCCATTTTTCAAAGTGTTTGAAAAACAACAGTTGGCTCGTGAAGCAGAAGAACTAGCTAAGGAAGAAGCGGCTAAAATGATGGACGGCATCACACAGTAGCAAGCATAGTAAGTAAAGAAGAGGGGGAGAAAAATGAAGCGTTCATTAGGCGTGTCCCTTTATCCAGATCATAGTGATTTGGATGAGGACAAAGAATATTTAAAATTAGCACAAAAATATGGGTTTACGCGCATTTTTATGAGTATGTTAGAGGTAACAGAGGACCCTGAAATCGTAAAAGAAAAATTTCGTCAGCTGATTACTTTTGCTAAAAGTTCGGGATTTGAAACGATTTTAGATGTCGCACCGAATATTTTTGAACAGCTGGATATTTCTTACGACGATCTTGGCTTTTTCCATGAAACAGGTGCAGACGGAATCCGTTTAGATTTAGGTTTCGATGGCAAAAAAGAAGCATTGCTTACGTACAACCCCTATCAATTAGCAATCGAGTTGAATATGAGTAATGATGTGGCCTATCTGGAAAATATTTTAAGTCATCAAGCAAACCGGCCATTTTTATATGGATGTCATAACTTCTATCCCCAAGAAGGAACGGGATTACCCTATGCCTTTTTTCAATCTTGTAGTGAACGATTTAAGAAGTATGGAATTCGAACAGCGGCCTTTATTTCGTCACAGGTGGGAAAGATCGGACCATGGGATATCAATGATGGGTTACCGACATTGGAAATGCACCGACATTTAGCGGTAGAAACGGCGGCGAAGCATCTGTTTGCTACCAATTTGATCGATGATGTGATCATTGGGAATGCCTATGCTTCAGAAAAAGAATTACAAGCTTTAGGAAATCTGGATCGTTACCAAACAACGTTTACGGTCGAATTTGTATCTGAATTAAATGAAGTTGAGCGAGCAATCATGTTGAATGAACAGCATGTTAGACGAGGAGATATTACGGAACAAGTGATTCGTTCGACAGAAGTGCGCAAAAAATATGGTGGACAAAGCAATCCTGCCCATGATACAACCTTTGAATTTCAACGAGGAGACGTTGTTATCGGAAACGATAGCTTTGGCAAATATAAGAATGAATTGCAAATTGTTTTAGAACCACATAGTGATTCTAGAAAAAACAAAGTCGGTTCGATCATTCCGGAAGAAAAAATCTTACTTGATTCTATTCATCCGTGGTCAAAATTTAAATTTATAGAAAAGTAGGCGCGATGATGTTTGATTTAGTAATCAGAAAAGCTCATACAGTAACAGGAAAAATAATGGATATTGGAATTGAAGATGGGAAAATCAAAAAAATTGCTCCGATCATTCGTGAAAAAGGAAGAAGAGAAGAAGTCTTAGCTCCTGATCAGTATTTATCTGCAGGTTGGATCGATGATCATGTGCATTGTTATGAAGAAATGACACTTTACTATGATTATCCTGATCAAATTGGGATAATGAAGGGTGTGACAACAGTCATTGATGCAGGAACTACTGGTGCTGAAAATATCAGTCGATTTTATGAACATGCCCAACAAGCAAAAACCAATGTCTACGCACTATTGAATATTTCAAAATGGGGAATCATCAAACAAGACGAACTAGCGGATCTGACAAAGATCCAAAGTGACTTAGTGAAAGAAAAATTAACAGAACTACCTGATTTTATTGTAGGTATCAAAGCACGAATGAGTAAAACAGTTGTGGGAGAAAATGGGATCATCCCACTTCATATGGCAAAAAAAATCCAACAAGAAAATCAAAATTTGCCCTTGATGGTCCATATTGGTTCTGCTCCACCACATTTATCTGAAATTTTAGATGGACTGGACCGCGGAGATGTCTTGACGCATTGCTTTAACGGAAAAGCAAATGGGATCATGGATCAACAGACGAAAGAAATCAAGCCTTTTGTTAAAAAAGCAATAGAAAAGGGAATCATTTTTGATATTGGTCATGGGACAGATAGTTTTAATTTTGAGGTAGCTGAAAAAGCGTATGAACAAGGAGTCAAGGCAGATTCGATCAGCACTGACATCTATATCAAAAATCGTAAAAATGGTCCTGTTTATGATTTAGCAACGACAATGGAAAAGCTGCACTTGATTGGGTATACATGGCCTGAAATAATCGAAAAAGTGACGATTGCCCCTGCTGAAAATTTTCAGTTAAGAAAAAAAGGGAAGATCGAAGAAGGTTTTGATGCTGATTTCACAATATTCGAATGGCGACACCAAAAGAAAACAGTGACTGATTCAAACGGCAATCAACGAACGATAACGGAACAAATCAGACCAGTGTACACGATTATTGGAGGAAAGAAATATGAGTGTGAGTAATGAAAAATTCAATCTAAAAGAAGTCATCAACGCTTCAGGAAGAATGACAGTGCTGGGTGTGTCGAAAGTTTCAGAAGCTGTTCTTGAGGCCCAACGTTTTGGTGGTACACATTTTTTTGAAATGGCTGACCTTAGTGAAAAAACGGGAGGTTACTTAGCTCAACTCTTAGGCGTAGACGATGTCCAAATCGTCTCTTCTGCCTCAGCCGGCATTGCGCAATCCATTGCCGCAGTCATTGGGCAAGGTAGTTTGACTCATATATATCATCCTTATTCAGATACCATCAAGAAAAAAGAAATCATCTTGCCAAAAGGACACAATGTTGATTATGGTACTTCTGTGGAGTTGATGGTGAAACAAGGTGGTGGAAAAGTCGTTGAAGCAGGCTATGCAAATATGTGTACACCTGAACACCTCGAAATGATGATCACAGAACAAACAGTGGCAATCTTGTATATCAAGAGCCATCACACCGTACAAAAGAGTATGCTGACCATTTCGGAAGCAATCGAGGTGGCAAAGAAGAACGATTTGCCTTTGATCGTTGATGCTGCAGCGGAAGAAGATTTATTGAAATATACACAATTAGGCGCAGATCTAGTTATTTATTCAGGCGCAAAAGCAATCGAAGGACCTAGTGCTGGTATGGTCATTGGAAAAAATCCTTATGTGTCGTGGGTACGTATGCAATCAAAAGGGATTGGACGTTCGATGAAAATCGGGAAAGAAAACATCCTTGGTTTTACTCAAGCAGTCGAGGATTATTTGCAAAATGGGAGTGAATCAGGGGAATCAATGAAAAAACGATTGCAACCATTTATAGAAGAATTGAACAAGATCGAACATCTTGACGCAAAAATCGTGCAAGACCCAGCTGGAAGAGAAATCTATCGTGCAAGTGTGAAGACCACAGGGAAACCTGCAAAAACAGTTATCAGTGAGTTAAAAGAACAAAATCCAGCAATCTATACCCGAGAATATCAAGCAAATAATGGCATCATTGAATTTGATATCCGTTCGGTTGATCAAACAGAGATGAAAAAAATCATTCAACGGCTAAAGGAAATAGTGAAGGAGAGAGCATAAATGACACGAACACCCAATTATTTAAAAGATCAGATTTGCTTGAATGTCTTGGCAAATTCGCTCCAAAATGCAAAAGAATGCTACGAAGCAGCAGAAGGACACATTTTGTTAGGGGTGCTTTCAAAAAATTATCCGAATGATGAAGCAGCAATCAAAGAAATGAAGCAATATCAAGAAGCTATCAATAATGCTTTATCAATTGGTTTGGGGGCAGGAGACCCGAATCAAAGTCAGATGGTCACTCGATTAGCCAAAGTCTTGCAACCGCAACATGTCAATCAAGTGTTTACAGGTGTAGGGGCAACACGAGCTGTCTTAGGACAGTCGGAGACAGTAGTCAATGGACTAGTTTCTCCGACAGGAAAAGAAGGATATGTCAATATTGCCACAGGACCATTAAGTTCACAAGGAACAGCGGGGGTGGTAACGATCGAAACGGCGATTCGCCTCTTGCAAGACATGGGAGGAACATCGATCAAATATTTCCCTATGAAGGGATTAGAACATCAGAAAGAATATGAAGCAGTAGCCCAATCCTGTGCGCTTTATGATTTTGCTTTAGAACCAACTGGTGGCATCGATTTAGAGAATTTTGAAGAAATTGTTCAAATCGCAGTTGATGCAGGAGTAAAAAAAATCATTCCTCATATCTATAGTTCCATCATTGATCCGACTACTGGAAACACAAGACCTGAGGATGTTCGCAGATTATTGGAGATCACAAAAAAAATCGTAGAGTAAGGTGAAAAAATGAAAATTGGTGCATTTGGTGAAGTGATGCTGCGATTGACACCACCTGAATATTTGATGCTAGAGCAAACACATACACTTCGAATGTCTTATACAGGGACCGGCGTGAATCTTGTAGGAAATTTGGCGCATTTTGGCATTGAAAGTTATTTGCTGTCTGCATTACCTGCTAATCGGCTAGGTGACGCGGCGTTAGCCAGTTTAAAAGGATTAGGTGTCCATACCACATACATTATTCAAAAAGAACAGCATATCGGGACCTATTTTGCAGAAATGGGGTATGGCATTCGACCAACTGAGGTGACGTATCAAAATCGGAAGCACAGTTCTTTTGGACTAGCCGAAAAAAAGGATTATCAACTAGATGGATTTATTGAAACAGTTGATCTTGTGCATATCTGCGGTATCGGTTTAAGTTTGACTGATCTCTCAGCACAAACAGCAATTGCTTTGGCAAAAAAAGCAGATGAACAAGGGAAAAAAGTTTGTTTTGATTTTAATTTCCGTCCTAGTTTAAATCAAGAAAAAAATAAAAAAGCAGTGCTGAAACAACGGTATGAAGAGATTCTTCCCTACTGTACACTTTTACTAGGCTCGATTCGTGATTTGACGGAGTTGATGGAATGGCAGTCTGAATTTTCTGAGGTAGAAACGCCAAACGAATATATCCGTTCTTTCTTAGATTACTATGGGATTGAATGGTTTGCAGGAACCAAACGGACGGTGAGCGGGGGAAACAAACAATTAAGTGGTTATTTGATTACTTCACAAGAATCTGTAGAGACAGAATTGTATGATCTTTTTGTGCTAGATCGAATTGGTGCAGGCGATGCATTCGCAGCAGGGATTTTATTGGGGTATGCAGAAAAATGGACACTTTCACGAACTGTAGAGTTTGCCTTGGCAAATGCACGACTTGCACATGCTATCCAAGGTGATGTTCCTTTAACTACCAGAAAGCAAGTCCAACAATTGCTAGATGCACCAGATGTGGATCTGATCAGATAAAAGAAACAGTCGACGAACACAGACATCCATCAAGAGGGGCTATTCTGCCTTGTTCTGATGGATGTTTTTTGAATAATGGTAATGAATTATTTTTAATTATATAGATATTTTATTGTTCAGAAAAGTTGTCAAATTACTATTTTTCAGGATATATACTGAATAAAAAAATTTTTTCTACAAAAAGTTGGTGGAAAAACAGAACAGTTTTTTGTGATTTTTTGGATTCGCTTGACTACTGTTCAAGTGATCAGTATCATAAATGACAGATAGAAACAGCTAAATAAAAAAGGCGCCTCCATTTCTAGTGGCAGCTAGAAACAGAGGCCTTGAAAAGTCATACACAGTGACCAGTCAAGTTTGCCATAGTCAATGGAAACCATCGACTTCGTTTATTGTATCGAATCTTAGAGGAGAAATCTAGCCTTTTGGAGAGAAAAAATAAACAAAATGAATGCGTTTTATTTACTGTGTCAAAAAAGGATTGGGCAACGCGTGTCCAATTCTTTTTTTATCCAATAAATACACCTGAGGATAAGAGTATCTAGCAAGGATTAAATGGCGGCCAGAAGATAGATACGTTGATGCAGTTCATCTGGTTGTGTGTATGGATCTTTTCAGGATAATGAATGACCTCGTGTAAGTGGCATTCAGCCAATCATTATTTGGTTGTTTTCTATCGTTAATCAAAAAGAAAAATGCTCATGTATGCTAGGCGTTAAGGGGAAAACGACCAAACGTTCATAATTGCTTACCAAGGAAATAAAATAAAAAAAAGCAAGGGTTACCATCTTTTGTATGGTGGAAAGCCTTGCTTTTTTATTGCATGTTTATACATAAAAAGCTGTTTTATTTACGTAAGGTCTACTATAATAAGAAAAAAGTTACCTAAAGTAATTATTTTTGAGCGATAAAGGAGTGATAGAATGGATCGAGAACGATCAGAGGCTTATTTGGGTGCTTGTATGATTGCGAAACGAACGACCGAATTTTTGCCGACACCACCAAATGGATTGCAGCGAAGGCATATTTATATTTTGAAAACTTGTTATCATTTGAAAGAAACAAACGGTACTGTGAAAATCAGTGATATCGCTAAAGCAATCAAAGGAACTCTACCGAGTGTGACAAAAAATGTCGCAACCCTAGAAGAACTAGGGTATATGAAAAAACAAACAAATAAAAAAGATAGGCGCATCATCAATGTTGATTTAACCAATAAAGGCTTGGCTCTTTATCGTAAGGATGTTTCTGGATTCCATGAGCAAAATGCAGAAATTTTACAAGAAATTTCTATTGAAGATATGGATACGACGATTCGAACAATCAAACGAATCTATGAGTTGATGAACGATAGCATGGGTTATCAGAAAGGAGAGATGGAATGTATCGAACATTAGGAAAATCATTAAGACAATATAAAAAACCGGCTGTATTTACGATGATCTTCATGGTTTTGGAGGTATCTATGGAAGTCATGCTCCCTTTTTTGATGGCAAAGATACTTGATCGCGGGTTTGAAACAAAAGATATCAGTTACATTGTCAAGATAGGTCTGCTTATGTGCTTGGTTGCTAGTCTATCGATGTTATTTGGCGTATTGGGAGGGAAATTCTCCTCAGATGCTTCTGCTGGATTTGCAGGGAATTTGCGGGAAGATATTTATAAAAATATCCAAAGCTTTTCTTTTCAGAATATTGATCGGTTTTCAACCTCAAGCTTGATTACTCGTTTGACGACTGACATCATGAATATCCAAAATGCTTTTCAAATGGTTCTGAAAACAATTATTCGTGCCCCATTTACAATTGTTTTTGCCTATGGGATGGCTTCCTATACCAATACCAAATTAGCATTAGACATTTTAATCATCATCCCAGTAGTTGCGGTTATTTTGATTGGGATTGTTTATAAAGTCCATCCTTATTTTCTTCAGGTGTTTAAAAAATATGATCATTTGAATCAGACTGTTCAAGAAGATATCAATGGTGTTCGTGTCGTTAAATCATATGTCCGTGAAGAAAAAGAGATCGACAAGTTCAAACATGCTTCGGATGAGATCAAAAAGATTTTTATGAAAGCAGAGAAGATTATTGCACTGAATAGTCCAATCATGCAGATTGCCATTTACAGTACATTGCTTGTTGTCTATTGGTTCGGAGCTAAGTATGTTGTTGGAGATATGATGTCTGCTGGTGAGTTAACGAGTTTTATCATGTATATGATGCAGATCTTGAATAGTTTGATGATGATTTCGATGATTTTTGTCATGATCGTTATTTCCGAAGCTTCCGTTGAGCGTGTTTCAGAAGTGTTGACAGAAAAAAGCACATTAACTAGCCCAGAAAATGCACTGAAAGAACTTGAAAATGGAGCAATCGAATTTAAAGACGTCCAATTTAGTTATAATCCACAAGCAGAAGAACCCAACTTAAGCCAGATCAACTTACAAATTGCTTCAGGTGAGACGATTGGTATATTGGGGGGACAGGAAGTGGGAAAACTTCCTTGATCCAACTAATCCCACGCTTATATGATGCTTCTGCTGGAGAAGTATTAGTGGGTGGTAAAAATGTAAAGGAATATGATCTAGTGACCCTAAGAGATCAGATCTCAATGGTTCTTTAAAAGAATACATTGTTTTCAGGCACGATCATTGAAAATCTTCGCTGGGGCAATGAGCATACGAGTTTAGAAGAAGTAAGGCATGCCGCTAAATTAGCACAAGCGGATGGGTTTATCAATAAGTTTCCAGATGGCTATGAAACGGTCTTGGATCAAGGTGGGACCAATGTTTCAGGTGGTCAAAAACAACGGTTGACGATTGCGAGAGCTTTACTGAAAAATCCTAAGGTATTGATTCTGGATGATTCAACAAGTGCTGTAGATACGAAAACAGATCGTATGATACGCCAGTCTTTGATGGAAGAAATCCCCAACATTACGAAAATCATCGTGGCACGAAGAATCTCTTCGATCCAAGATGCAGATCGAATCGTCGTTTTAGATGAAGGAAAGATCAATGGGATCGGCACGCATGAAGAATTATTAGCGACGAACCAAATCTACCAAGAAGTGTATGAATCACAAGTGAAGGGAGGGCGAATCAGTGAGGAATAATCAATTACAAACAAGTCCAGTCAAATTGTTGAAATGAATTTTTTCCTATGCACTGAAATATCGTCTTCGTTTGATCGTTGTGTTCTTTAGTATCGTGATCAGTGCGGCAACGAATGCTATTGGGATCAGTTTTACAAAACAATTGATCGATCGGTTTATTGAACCATTGTCAAAACAAGAAAATCCAGATTTTGGTCCACTATTAAAAATCATTACTTTAATGGGCATCATGTATTTTACAGGGGCAATGTTTACCTACGTGTATAATCGAACGATGGTTACCGTGTCACAAGGGATCTTAAAAGATATTCGTGATGAGATGTTTACCCATATGGAAAAATTACCTGTTCGCTATTATGATTCGCATCCAACTGGTGATATCTGAGTCATTACACAAATGATATCGATACATTGAGACAGATGATCAGTCAATCGATTCCGCAAACAATCTCTGCACTGGTAACAGTGACCGCTATTATCATTGCCATGCTGATCATCAATATCCCAATGACGATTTTTGTATTAATCATGGTTTCTTTGATGGTTTTTATCATTCGGACTTTAGGAAGTAAGAGTAGCAAGTATTTTTCCTTACAACAAGGATCTTTAGGCGCTGTAAATGGTTATGTGGAAGAAATGATCGAAGGACAAAAAGTAGTCAAAGTTTTTAATCATGAACCGCAAGCAATCCAAGGGTTTGTTACATTGAACAATGAGTTAAAGCTGAATTCGACTAAGGCTAATACGTATGCCAATATTTTGATGCCCATCATGGGAAATATTGGAAACTTCACGTACCTTCTAACAGCTGTGATTGGAGCTATTTTTTCAATCACTGGCGTTACAGCATTAACACTAGGAAGTATTGCTTCATTTGTTCAATTCACGAAAAGTATCACGATGCCTATTTCACAGATCTCGCAACAATTCAATGCGATTATTTTATCTTTAGCAGGCGCACAACGGATTTTCGATTTATTGGATGAACAGCCAGAAGAAGATGATGGAACGATCGAGTTGGTCAACATTGAGAAAGATTCTGATGGACGAATCCACGAATCCGCAACTCGAACTGGGGTTTGGGCTTGGAAAGACGTACAACAAGGTACGATACATTATACTGAACTAAAAGGGGATGTTCGTTTCGATCAGGTGACTTTTGGTTACAATGCGAATAAAGTGATTCTCCATGATATCCAATTGTTTGCAAAGCCTGGACAGAAGATTGCTTTTGTTGGGGCGACTGGTGCGGGTAAAACGACGATCACGAACTTGATCAATCGGTTTTATGATATCCAAAAAGGAACGATTACCTATGATGGTATCAATGTCGAACAGATCAAAAAGTCATCTCTTCGTCGCTCATTAGGAATCGTTTTACAAGACACACACTTATTTACTGGAACGATCAAAGAAAATATCCGTTTCGGAAAACTTGATGCAACGGATGAAGAAATCTACGAGGCTGCTCAGTTAGTCAATGCAGATCATTTTATTCGTCAATTACCTAATGGCTACGATACAGAGTTGAGCGATGACGGAAGTTCTCTTTCTCAGGGACAACGACAATTACTTTTCATTGCTCGAGCAGCTATAGCTGATCCGCCAGTACTCATCCTTGATGAAGCAACATCTAGTATCGACACTCGCACGGAAACGATCGTCCAAAAAGGAATGGATTCCTTGATGAAAGATCGGACTGTTTTTGTCATTGCGCACCGTCTATCTACGGTACGAAATTCGGATGCGATCATGGTATTGGATCAAGGAAGAATCATTGAGCGAGGAACACATGATGAGTTGATTGCCCAACAAGGAGAATACTATCAATTATACACGGGGTCATTCAAACATAGTTGATCGTTAGAACGATAACAAAAAATAGGTTTCAAGAAAGAAGCCGAATTACTTGAAAATCGTTGGATTTTTGAGTGATTCGGCTTTTTTGGTAAAAAATTGAGCGATACTAACTCTACAGGTGACTCATTATTTTGGAAAAAGTAATAGTGTGTATAAAAAGGAGATTTTGTAAAAAAGGCAGCGAAACATTTTCTATTAGTGAAACATAACATCTGAAAAAAATAAGGAATCAACTATTTCGCAAAAATGAAAGAAAACATTAGAATGAGAAATGTTATTGACGCATGAAGTGAAAGCATAGTTTTCTCTAGAAGAAAGTCGTTTCATATTTTTTACATAGTTATTTATTTGTATTTAATCATAAAAACGAGTCGGAAAGCATGCCACCCTAAAACACTATATCTAGTGTTTTTCGTTCTATATACCATTAAAAAAGCACAAAATCTAGTCTTTTATTTTAAAAAAACAAGAGTAGAATAAAGATATACTTTTAAGTTAGGAAGTGTTTTTTTTTGAAACTGACAGTTTTTTGCGGCTCCCGTTTTGGCAATAAAGAAAGTTACAAATTTATTGCTCAAATGTTAGGAAAATATATGGCACAAGAAAATATTGAATTGGTTTATGGCGGCTCGGACTCCGGCATTATGGGTGTATTTAGCCAAACCGTTCTAGAAAATAATGGAAAAGTCACGGGGATCTATCCTACCGGACTTTTCGAATTAGAAACTCCTAAGGAAGAAGTTACAACGTTCATTCCGACAGATTCAATCGATGAACGGAAAGTATTGCTCTTTGAAAAAGGCGATGCTGTACTGATTTTTCCTGGGGGATTAGGCACTTTGGAAGAGTTCTCACAACTCCTTTCTTGGATAGCTATCGGTCTCACGCCAGATAAACCAATCGGGATTTTGGATATCGGTGGCTACTATAGCGGATTGCAAATATTGCTAGAGACATTTGCCAAAGAAGGCTTTATGGATGCAAAATGGTTAAATCGAATCTTTTTTTCAAATAATCCCTTAAAGTTAGTGGATCTATTACGAGAAGAAACAACTGGATTATCAACATTATTGAAGGAGGCAAAATAATGAGTCGAATCTATTTAGCAGGCCCATTTTTTTCAGAGAAACAAATCGAACGTGTAAGTAAAATCGAAAAGGCATTGGAAGAAAATAAAACGGTGAGCAGCTTTTATTCGCCACGACACCATCAAGAAAGCAATTATGAATTATTTACAGCAGGCTGGGCTCAAGAAGTATATGAAAAAGATATGGAAGAGTTAACTGCGGCTGACTTTGTCGTTGCTATTTTAGACTATGAACACCAATCAACTGATCCAGGGACAGCTTACGAACTAGGGGCTGCAACGATGATGGACAAACCAATGATCGTCTTTCAGGAAGAAACAGTTCCAACGAATTTGATGATCACGCAGAGCTTGCACACTTATTTGAAATCAGTAGATGAAATTCGCAACTATGATTTTGAAAAATTACCTGTAACAGCATATGTTGGCGAATACTTATAGAAAAGGAAGGATTGTATGTCAGTGATATTGATATCAGGAACAATTGGCGCAGGAAAAAGCAGTTTAACAGATATGCTTGCAAAAGAAATTGATTCAAAACCATTTTATGAAAGTGTAGAGGATAACGAAGTTTTACCGCTTTTTTATTCTAATCCGGAACAATACGCGTTTCTATTACAAATCTTTTTTTTGAATAAGCGATTTCTAGCCATGAAGAAGGCATTAGTGAATGATGACAATGTATTGGATCGTTCAATTTATGAAGATAGTTTACTCTTCCATTTGAATGCTGATTTAGGACGTGTAACAGATATCGAAGTCCAACAATACGACCATTTACTAGATACTATGTTGAATGAACTAGATGATGTGGCACCGAAAAAAAGACCAGATTTGATGGTCCATATCAAAGTATCATTAGATACGATGTTGGAACGGATCAAAAAACGTGGTCGTACGTATGAACAACTTGAAAGTGATGAAACGCTATATGGATATTATGAATCATTGAATCAGCGATATGATCAATGGTACGAAGATTTTGATGTATGTCCTAAGATCCAGATTGATGGAGATCGGTTTGATTTTGTAGAAAAACCGGAACATGCCCAAGAAGTGATCAAACAAATCCAACAAAAATTAGCTGAATTAGAAGGAGAGGCTTCTGGCAGTTACTTTACAGAAAACAATCATGCGAAAGGGCAAGGGCTTGGATTGTAAAGAGAGTATCCTTTAAAGCAATAGTGAAAAAGCCAAAGTACAGAAATTAAAAATGAGGGTAGGATAAAAGTAACACAAACTTTTATCCTACCCTCATTTTTAATTAATTATAGAAATCTCCGATGAAGCTTTCTTTTGTATAAGTTTCAAATGATTTAAATGAATCTTTGATTAATTTATGACAATGGTCACAAATACTTAGGCTTCCTTGATCGCTAAATTCAGTATGAATATTCTTGCTACTTGTACATGTACAGTAGTCGTGACTATCAAATGTACTCATTGTTTTCTCCTTTATTTCAAACTGCTTACTCAATATAACAGAAAAATATGAAATATCCATAAGAATTAAGCAAAATTAAAAAAATGTTCCACGAATCAACAGAAGAATACAAAAAATGAGGTCGGGACAAAAGTGTTTCTTACTTTTGTCCCAACATCTTTTTTTGAAATTTTCGAAAAAACTGACTTTTGGACGCCGTTTATTCGAGAGTTTGTAGCAAAACTGATTTTTTGATTTGTCCAACATTTGCTAAACAGATAAATTTATTTCGGAGTTGGCTCATTTTTGTATGGACAACTCGTGTAGCCTATGCAAAACGATTAGAGGCTATAGATATTTCCATCCTCGTCTTCTATGCGATAATTTCCGATTTTAGTGAATTGAATCGACACGTCTTTTCCTTTTTCTTTTCCTGTGATCGTATAATTATCTGATTTAGTTTTTATCTTGATATCGGTTAAAGTGATTGCTTTTTTTGTAGTATTGGAAGTATCCGTTTCATCTTCAACATACGTGCGTACCCAAGTCATCTTATTATCTGTGAAGGTGAGTTGACCACTGATTAGATCCATATCTTTGCGTACCTTCAAGGAATACTGGCTATTTGTAATGTCTGACTTATCTGCCATCAGAATAGATGAGTCAGTGGTTTGTTCGGATGATTGATCTGCCCCACCAAACAAACTACAGCCTGATAGAGTAGAACTTGCAAAAAGCAAAACAATCATTACGATTAATTTCTTCAAAATACTGCCCCCATTTTATAGTTATCAAAATTATACCATTAGACAGGAAAACATGAAACGGATGAGCGTGAAAATCCGTAGTTTCAGTGAGTCAACTTTTTAAACAAGAAGGAAAAAATTATTTTTTCGAATTGGTTCTTCAAGAAAAACGTCCTGTACTTTGCTAAGTATAGGGTTATTTAAAAAAATGTCAATTGGTCTAATCCTTTTTGGAAAACGTTTCATAAATAGGCTTGTAAGTTGAGAAAACGTTTGCTATATTGATGAGGAAGTAACGAGTGATGAGATTCACAAAAGTTATTGTAACTCTATAAAAGAAGGTGCGACTATGACAAATTATCAATTTCCTGCTCACTTTTGGTGGGGGTCAGCAGCAAGTGGTCCTCAAACGGAAGGCCGTGTATCTGGTGATGGCAAAGGAGAAAATATCTTTGATTATTGGTACAGTAAAGAACCAGAAAAATTTTTCGATCAAGTAGGACCGGGAAAAGCATCACAAGTTTATACAAAATACAAAGAAGATGTCCAATTAATGAAGCAGACAGGCCACAATTCATTTCGGACATCTATTCAGTGGAGTCGTTTGATTCCTGAAGGGATCGGCGAAGTCAATCCAAAAGCAGTTGAATTTTATAATAGCTATTTCGATGAATTGATCGAAAATGGCATCGAACCTTTTGTCAATTTATATCATTTCGATATGCCGATGGCACTCCAAGAAAAGGGTGGTTGGCTCAATCGGGAAACAGTGAAAGCATATGAACGTTACGCAAAAATCTGTTTTGAATTATTTGGAACAAAAGTCAAGAAATGGTTCACACATAATGAACCGATCGTACCTGTAGAAGCTGGCTATCTTTACCGCTGGCATTATCCGGAAGAGTCAGACATGAAACAAGCTGTTCAAGTAGGCTATCACGAAGCATTAGCATCTGCTTTAGCAGTTAAAGCGTATCATGAAATGGAACTAGAAGGTCAAATCGGTATCATTTTGAATTTGACACCAAGTTACCCTAGAGATGAAAAAAATCCAGAAGACGTGAAAGCAGCTGCAATCGCTGATGCCTTTTTCAATCGTTCTTTTCTAGATCCGGCGGTCAAAGGAGAATTTCCACAGGAATTAGTAGCAATCGTCAAAGAACTAGGGATCATGCCTGCAATCAATGAGGGCGACTTGACGATCATCAAAGAAAATACGATCGACTTGTTAGGGATCAATTACTACCAGCCTCGAAGAGTAAAGGCAAAAGAAACACCGATTGATCAAGAAAACGGTCCAATGCCAGAAGACTATTTTGATAATTATCAGATGCCTGGGCGTAAAATGAATCCTTATCGAGGATGGGAAATCTATGAAAAAGGCATCTATGATATTTTGGTCAATGTTCGTGAGAACTATGGCAATATCGACTGCTTTATTTCTGAAAATGGGATGGGTGTCGAAAATGAAGCTCGTTTCATCAAAGAAGACGGGATGATCCATGACGACTATCGAATCGAATTTGTTCAAGAACACTTGAAATATGTGCATCAGGCGATTCAAGAAGGTAGTAATTGTTTAGGCTATCATATGTGGACATGTATGGATAATTGGTCTTGGACGAATGCCTATAAAAACCGGTATGGGTTCATTTCTGTCGATTTATCAAACGATGGAAAACGGACGATCAAGAAATCCGGCTATTGGTTTAAAGAGTTATCTGATAAAAATGAAATGATTTTATAGCAATAAAGAGGAGATCGAGACAAAAGTCGTGTAGGTTTGAGAAATTGGAGAAAAAAACGAGCAATACGTTTTTTGTATTGCTCGTTTTTTTTTGGAAATTTCCGAAAAACCTGACTTTTGGACACCGTTTATTGGGAATTAGAGTCTGTAGCAAACCTGATTTTTACCTTTGTCCTATATTCTTTTTTAGTACAGACGGTAAAAAGGTGTCTGTTGTAATCATGTATAAGTTTGCAATAAGCGAATCTGTCATGGATATTTTCCTCAATAAAAGCATCAAACAAATGGAAGAGAAAAAAGTGGTTCGAATTAGGAGAAATAGGTACGTGCATCCTTTTTTTAGACGATAAAAAATAATTCTAGTTTTTTAAAGCTTTTTTTTATTTTTTCCTCTATAAGACCCTTTTTTTGTATATAATAGTATAGGTAAAATTAAATAGGAGTGAAGGAAGGCATGAGAAAAAAGAGACCTTTTCTTCTCTTTTGGTTACTTGGTTTTTTCCTACTGCTTATTTTGTCTGCTGCGGCTTCAGGAAAAATGACAGCTGATATTTCTCAAAAAAATACAGAAAAAATAGTTGCAAGTAAAGAATCAGTAGATAAATTTAAAAAAGAATTTTCGACGTATTGGTGGGAAGATTATAAATTAGTAGCCAACTACGATAAGGGAGAATTAGAGATCTATTTGCCAAAAGATAAGGAAAATAATCAGTTCATCAATATAGATGATGTGCTGAGTGCGATTTCATTTAGACAATATCAATTCAAGGACAAACACTTGACGGTGTTATTACTAACCAACAAAGGGGAACGCTTGGCCCGATTAAAAAATGGCAAAGTCAAAACCAGTTATTCGGATAAAATCAATGTAGATGTAGTCGATAAACGACTAAAAGAATGGATCAAAACAAACGAGCAAGTGAAAAAAATTTCAGAGTCTACCACTACGTCAGATTCTCCGACAGCACCTCCTTCGACTAGTGGGGAAACAGGCGTAAATGCGGTCAATAATCAAAGTGAGTTAAATCAAAATAATCAATAGAATTATCTAAAAAGAGTAGAAAAACAAATCAGTTGTTTCTATTCTTTTTTAGTTGTTGAGACAAAACGGCCAATCAGATGGGCATGTTTTTAGCTAATTTCTAAAAAAAGCTTAAAATAATTTTTTTTTTAGAGAATTTTCATTTTTGAAGAGCAGAATATACGAAAATGAATAGAGAGAAGTGATATGTGTGACACGTTTGAAAAAATTGTGCCAAAATCGTCTGATGATTGTTCTGATCGCCAGTTTTTTCTTTTGGTTAAAAACAATTTTTGCCTATTGTATTGATTTTTCATTGGGAGTAGAAGGAAGTATCCAATACTTTATTTTATGGATCAATCCGATTGCAACGACACTGCTTTTTTTTGGCTTATCTTTATATATAAAGAAGCTAAAACCAGCGTTGTTTGTCCTTTTGATCATTGATATTTTAAATACATTAGTTCTATATTTGAATATTATCTTTTACCGTGAATTCACTGATTTCATTACGGTGAAATCTGTATTAGGATTTTCAAAAGTATCACAAGGTCTTTCAGAAAGCTCTTTTTCTTTGATGGAACCCCATGATATTTTATATTGGGTGGATATTCTCATTTTTATCGGTCTACTTGGTTGGTTGGTCGTGAAAAAAGTTCCACTCAAGAGTCCGGCTGTGCCCAAACCAGTTGCGCTAGCCCTCACTTGTCTATCCGCTTTGATATTTTCTGGTAATTTAGCGCTCAGTGAAGCGAATCGCCCTCAGTTATTACAACGAACGTTCGATCGTTCTTACATCGTGAAATATTTAGGGATCGATGCTTATACGATTTTCGATGGCATCAAAACAGGAATGACGAGTAGCGTGCGCGCGCATGCAAGCAGTAATGGAATCGATGAAGTACTAGATTATACGAAACAACACTATGCTGAACCAAATCCCGATACATTTGGCATTGCCAAAGGAAAGAATATCATTGTATTACATTTAGAAAGTTTTCAGCAATTTTTGATCAATATGAAGGTGGATGGTCAAGAAGTCACTCCGTTCTTAAATAGTATTTTTCAAAATCAATCAACGATCAGTTTTGACAATTTCTTCCATGAAGTGGGTCAAGGGAAAACAAGTGATGCAGAAAATATGTTAGAAACTGGTACTTTTGGATTGCCTCAGGGTTCATTGTTTACAGAGCTTGGCTCAGATAATGTCTTCCAAGCAGCGCCCGCGATCCTTGGACAAAGCCAAGGATATACAAGTGCTGTCTTCCATGGGAATGTTGCTAGCTTCTGGAATCGGGATCACGTGTACAAAAACCTTGGGTACGAGAATTTCTTTGATCGTTCTTATTTCAAAGATTCAGACGAAACTCTTGGGTATGGCATTTTGGATAAAGATTTATTTAGTGAATCGACCCAATATTTGGAACATTTACAACAACCTTTCTATGCCAAATTCTTATCTGTCACGAACCATACTCCTTATTATACAGATGATAAGAATTTTGACTTTCCGTCATTGAATACAGGGAATAGTACGGTAGATAATTATGTACGAACTGCTCATTATCTTGATCAATCATTAGAACAGTTCTTTACGTATTTGAAAAAATCTGGTATTTATCAAAATTCGATGTTTGTGATCTACGGGGATCATTTTGGAATCTCTAACACAGACAATGCAGATCTCGCAACAGCGTTAGGGAAAGATGCTAAGACTTGGAATGAATTTGACGATGCTCAAATGCAAAGAGTGCCATTGATGATCCATATTCCAGGATATACGCAAGGAAAAGTGAATCACGAGTATGGTGGAGAGATCGATGTATTACCGACTCTGTTGCATCTAGTAGGTATCGATGATAAGAATTATATCCATTTTGGAACAGACCTATTGTCTGCCAAACACGATCAAGTAGTTGCATTTAGAAATGGAAACTTTGTTACGCCGGATTATACCGTCTTAGGTGGAAAAACCTATAATAATCAAACAGGTGAAGTTATCGATGAGAAAACAGCAGGAATCGAGGAAGAGATCAAACAAGATCAAGATAAAGTGAAAAAAGCGTTAAGTCTCTCCGATAAATTGAATCAGGAAAATCTTCTAAGATTCTATGTCCCAGAAGGATTTGAAACGATCGATCCTAAAAAATATGATTATAAAGATGAAGCACAAAAAAATGAAGCAATCGAAAAACAAAAAGGAAATAGTTCAACGAGTGTCTATTCAAAAAATGGCAATAAAACAACGACGAACCTTTATCCGATAGAACCAGTAACAAGCAAATGATCACACTAAAAAACTTCTAAAGAGACTGGATGCTCCATTTCTTTAGAAGTTTTTTTTATAATTCATGAATTTTTTATTTTTTGCGTATTTGATTAATGAATGAAACAAATTTTTAGTATTGAATGTTCTTGCTTCATCTTGTTCTTGGATAAGGGAAGAGCCAATACAAAAATCTGGATGTATTCAAACGATGGAGGAGGAATTTTATGTACGATGGGAAATTGATCAAACAACTTAGGGTGAACAGAAAACTGACACAATCACAATTAGCACAAGGAATCTGTTCTAAAACGTCTTTAGTAGGGATTGAAAGCAATTCAGTAAAAAAAATATCCTTTTTGACACTGAAAGCATTTTTAGAACGATTAAATATTTCTTTGGCTGAGTACGAATGGTTACGTAATCAAATGGATGAACCAAAGAAAATCAAGAAAAGTCGTCATCTTTTAAACAAAGTCCAAGAAGATAACTTCGATCCTTATAAGGAAATTGCAAATAATCGCAAACAATTCAAAAAAACGACGGATCTCTATTATCTGGTATTGAATCTACAGATGTTTTGGGAAACAGAAGGGGAGTTGCAATTAGAGTTTTTAAAATATGAATGTCGGACAATAGAAGAGTATTTTATGCAAATGAGAGAATATGGACTCTTCGAATTGGGTATATTAGCTGAATTTCCTTACATATTCAGTGATTCATTCATTGATAACCATTATTTAAAAATCAAGAAAAGAATGCGGCTGTTGTCAGATTCAAAACTATCAGATCAATATTTGTTTACTTTTTTAAAAAACTTAACCATTTACTATATTGATAAAAAACGTTTCAAAAAAGCCCGTAGTATCAATGAAGATATGTATCGCAGTTTAGCTCACAAAGAAAAGTCAACAATTATTTATGAGATGTTGATGCTTGAGTATTACCGGCGGATGATTGCTGCAGCTTTAGGTGAACCAATCATAGAAGGAACAAACATGCTCTTTTCTGTGATCGAATACACGTTGGGAAAGAAAGAACGCGTAGCGCTTGAAGAAAAATTAGCAGCCGTTGAACACCAGAAGAGCGAGGGAAGATAAAGAAACTTAGTACAAAAAAGCATGACGATAACTAGCTAGAGAGTTCTAAATGATAAACACAATTAGGACTCTCTGACTGAGTTATTCAGTGAAGATTTTGGTACCAACTTTAACGTAATCAGGCAGAAGTCGCCCATCCTCTATAGGTGGGTGATGAATGCCGTTCGGTATGAGGGTTACCGTTGGTAACTCGAAGACCGACAACTAAGATGTATTACCTTTTTATTTTGTCCTATGTTACAATCAGTCTATACAAGAAATGAGTTGATATAACATGGAATTAGATACAAATAACCATTCAGTATTTCTTCTTTATTACCACCTTGTTTTAGTAACGAAATATCGTAGACAAGTAATTGATAATGAAATCTCTAACTACGCTAAAGCGACTTTTGAAAGAATCTCAGAATCGTATCATATCACTCTAGTTGAGTGGAATCATGATAAAGACCACGTGCATATTATGTTCAAAGCTCAACCAAAAACAGAGTTGACAAAATTTATCAATGCCTATAAAAGTGCCAGCTCACGTTTGATAAAGCGTGATTATCCAAGAGTCAAAACATTTCTTTGGAAAGAAATGTTCTGGTCTAAAAGTTTTTGTCTTTTGACCATTGGTGATGCGCCAATTGATGTGATTAAGAAATATATTCAAAATCAAGGAAACAATCATAAATAGAGAGTAGGTGAGCCTTATGGAACGACTAAAAGCATACAAATTCAGAATCTATCCAACAGAAGAACAAGAAATCTTCTTTGTTAAGTCTTTTGGCTGTGTCCGTAAGGTCTACAATCTAATGCTTGATGACCGAATGAAAGCTTATGAAGAAATTAGGAAAGATTCCTCTAAAGAAATGAGTTTTCCAACGCCTGCAAAATACAAGCAAGATTTTCCGTTCTTGAAAGAAGTGGATAGTCTTGCTTTAGCGAATGCACAACTCAACCTAGATAAAGCATACAAGAACTTCTTTCGCGATAAATCCGTCGGATTTCCTCGTTTCAAAAGCAAGAAAAATCCAGTTCAAAGTTATACAACCAACAATCAAAATGGAACAATCGCTTTGATTGATAATAAATTCGTCAAAATTCCTAAGTTGAAGTCGTTAGTTAAAATTACGCTCCATAGACAACCTAAAGGCCTGATCAAATCCGCTACAATATCACGTCGTTCTAGCGGTAAATATTATATTTCTTTGTTATGCAAACAAGAAGTTAGTGAATTACCTCGATCTAATTCTGATGTTGGTATTGACCTAGGTATTACAGACTTTGCAATTCTTTCTGACGGTCAAAAATTTGATAATAATAAATTCACGTCCAAAATGGAAAAGAAACTCAAACGTGAACAACGTAAATTGTCAAGGCGTGCCTTATTAGCTAAACAAAAAGGTATCAATCTGTTTGAAGCTAAAAATTATCAAAAACAAAAACGTAAAGTAGCACGATTGCATGAAAAAGTAATGAATCAACGTGCTGATTTTCTGAATAAGTTGAGTACAAAAATTATCAAAAATCACGATATTATCTGCATTGAAGACTTAAACACAAAAGGTATGTTGCGTAATCATAAACTAGCAAAAAGTATTTCGGATGTTTCTTGGTCTAGTTTTGTGACTAAATTACAATACAAAGCTGACTGGTACGGTCGTAAAATCATCAAAGTGAATAAGTGGTTTCCTTTTGCGTATCAAATAAGGGAAAGAACCGGTTGATTTCATTGGTTGCTGAATCACGGGAATCAGAAGCATGAATAATATTTTCTGTTCCTGGTAAAGCATAATCACCACGGATCGTTCCTGGAACGGCATCAACAGCTTTTGTTGCACCAACCATCTTGCGGACGATGTCGATTACATCGTCACCAGCTAAGACTAGATAGACAACTGGCCCCGAAGTCATGTAGTCGATCAATTCAGAAAAAAAACTACGTCCAGATAAATGTTGGTAATGCTCTTTTGCTAATTCTTCTGTCATAGTAGCAAATTTCATTTCGGTGATTGCTAAACCCTTTTCCTCAAATCGTTGGATGATTCGGCCGATTAAATGACGTCTTACACCATCCGGTTTAATAATGACAAGCGTTCGTTCCATCTTAATCACTCCTGTTCAATTGTTATAGTCTTATTATACTTGTGTCTATAAAAAGGTACAAATATTAGTGAAGTCTAGAATAGGTAACTGACAATAAAAAAGCTAACGGTCGTTATTTAAAGATTTTCAAAAAAATAAGTTTGACATTCCTTCTATATGTTGTTATATTTACGGAGGAAAACTAAATAAGATTTGTTAGGTGAGGCTCCTATACAAACATAGGCTACTGCCCAAAAACGTCGAGAGACGCCAATGGGTAGAACAGGAATTGTCGAGACAAGGCTTTTCATAAGGTAGCTAAAAGCAAGAAGTTGCTTTTTACGTTGTACAGTGTCAAAACTCAACGATGAGATCAAAGAAGCTTTTTTCGTGTGCTTTTTCGACCTTTCGCTGGATTTTGGCGAAAGGTCTTTTTGCTTTTTTTACATTAGTCTTCCAAATTATGCGTAAAAGGGGTGATTTTGTTGGGAAATTGAAGCTGAAAATAGAAAAAAATATATTGGAAAGTAAACACATAAAGGAGATGAGAACAAATGGATGACAGTCCTGCGAAAAAACAAGAGCGAGAGAAACTGCTGGCTGAGACTATTATCTATCTGTTTTCAGCCCCTTTAGGAACAGCTTTTTCTTTCTCTCTCCAGTAAAATAACTGATCGGTAAAAAAGCTACCAGTACGTACTTTTTGGCTGACAAAAAGGAGAAGAATGAGATGGAAAAAAAGAAAGATACACAAAAAATCTATGCTGCATTTGCAGGTAAAACCAGAGAAGAATTACTACAATTTTTTCATTCAACAGATCATGGGATGGAAGAAGAACAAGTTGAACAAGCAAGAGAACAGTATGGTGAAAACTCAATTTCTTATGGAAAGAAAACACCGTTTATTGTAGAAGTTTTGAAAGCATATATCACGCCTTTTACATTAGTTTTGATTGCTTTAGGTGTTATTTCATTTATCACAGAATATGTCTTAGCCGCACCTGGCGACAAGGATCTTTTTGGTGTTGCAATCATTTTTACAATGGTCATCGTCAGTGGAACAATGACATTGATCCAGTCTGTTCGTTCGAATCAGGCAGCTGAAAAATTAAAATCATTAGTAAAAGTGACCGCTGCAGTCAAACGAAATGGCAAATATACTGAAATCTCGATGGAAGAAATCGTCTGTGGTGACCTAATGCGCTTATCAGCGGGGGATATGATCCCAGCAGACATGCGGTTATTATCCGCAAAAGATTTATTTATTTCTCAAGCGGCTTTGACAGGTGAAAGCTATCCAGTGGAAAAACAAGCACATGCTTATGAAGATGCGACGCTTAGCGAAACGAGCTACGATAATCTTGCATTCATGGGAAGTAATGTCATCAGCGGAAGTGCTGAGGGCATCATCATTTCTGTAGGAAATCAAACGTTGTTTGGACATGTTGCTCAGACCCTCTCTGAAAAACCGATCAAATCAAGTTTCGAGATAGGGATCCATAAGACATCGATGTTGTTGATCAAATTTATGGCGTTGATGGCACCAACGGTTATCGTTATCAACGGTTTTACTAAGGGGGACTGGTTAGAAGCCTTTCTATTTGGCCTATCGGTTGCCGTAGGATTGACGCCAGAAATGTTACCGATGATCGTCACTACTAACCTTGTCAAAGGTGCAAGTGTGATGGCGAACAAAGGAACAGTCATCAAAAATCTGAATGCGATCCAAAACTTTGGTGCAATTGATGTGTTATGTACAGATAAAACAGGAACGTTGACACAAGATAAAATCATTTTGGAATACCACATGGATTGTGAAGGAAAAGAAGATGACCGTGTGTTACGACATGCTTATTTGAATAGTTATTATCAAACGGGACTAAAAAATCTACTTGATGTCGCGATCATTGAAGAAGCAAAAGAAACATTGGCAACGGATAGCATCAATTATCGAAAAGTGGATGAGATTCCATTTGATTTTGAACGTCGCCGGATGAGTGTGGTAGTGGAAGATGTTGCGGGAAAAACGCAGATGATCACAAAAGGTGCAATTGAAGAAATGCTTAGCATCTCTAGCTACATTGATCTTGGTGGTATTGTTAGTCCGTTAACGAAAGAGTTAAGAGAATCTGTCTTAGCAAAAGTAAAAGATCTAAACGAAGACGGTCTTCGGGTCATTGGAGTCGCACAAAAGACGAACCCAAGTGTAGTGGGAGAATTTTCTGTCAAAGATGAATCCGAAATGGTCTTGATCGGGTACCTTGCTTTTCTTGATCCACCAAAAGAAACAACAAAACAAGCACTAAAAGCATTGAAAGATCATGGGGTGGCCGTAAAAGTTTTGACTGGTGACAATGAGTTGGTTACCCGTTCTGTTTGTCGACAAGTTGGATTAGAAATCAATGAACTGATTACTGGAGAAAAAATTTCAGAGATGAATGATCGTGAATTGGCACAAGTAGCTGAAGATCATGAAGTCTTCGTCAAATTAAATCCACAACAAAAAGCACGATTGACTACAGCTTTGCGACAAAATGGGCACACGGTAGGATTTTTGGGTGATGGAATCAATGATGCACCTGCGATGAAAGTAGCTGATATCGGTATTTCAGTGGATACAGCGGTGGATATTGCCAAAGAATCAGCAGACGTGATCCTTTTGGAAAAAGACTTGACGATTTTAGAAAAAGGTCTTTTGTCAGGTCGAGAAACTTTTGGGAATATCATGAAATATATCAAAACAACAGCAAGTTCGAATTTTGGTAACATGTTTTCTGTATTGATCGCTAGTACGTTTTTACCGTTTCTACCAATGTTACCGTTACAAATCTTGTTCTTGAATTTGATTTATGATGTTTCTTGTATTTCTCTTCCTTGGGATCAAATGGATAAGGAATATTTAACTGAACCTAAGAAATGGAAAGCATCTAGTATTGGAAAATTCATGGTCTATTTTGGTCCAACTAGCTCGATCTTTGATATCACCACATACTTATTGATGTATTTTGTGATTTGTCCAGCTGTTGTTGGGGGGAACTTCCACTCATTGGATGCGAAACAACAAGTCGTATTTATTGCATTGTTCCATGCCGGATGGTTTGTCGAATCCTTGTGGACACAAACGTTGGTACTGCATGCACTACGTACACCGAAGATTCCATTTCTACAAAGTAACGCAACATTTGCGATGTTCATCATTACCACTTTGGGAATAGTCGTAGGGTCCATTTTACCATTCACAGGCTTTGGTGCAGAATTAGGTTTGTTGCCTTTACCAGGAACGTATTGGATCTGGTTGATTGTGACGGTACTAGCTTACTTAGCTTTAGTCACGATGGTCAAAAAAGTCTATATCAAAAAATTTGGTGAATTGTTATAAAATGAATTGATCTTACAAATCAAGACAATATAGAAGAAAGAGAGTCCATCTTGGGTTTCCATCAAGCAGGAGAATGTGGGACAAAAGTAAGAGACACTTTTGTCTCGACCTCTTTCTGTGTTGAATCGAAAGGACAGTTTTGACACTGGTTATCCGATCTAACTGCTGTATAGTGATTTTGTCAGCATATTGACTAGGATAATTTTCATGAAATTTGCACTCATTTCTATACTTTCAACTGGTACTCATGCTAAACTAAAGGTATTGTTTTTTGAAAGGATTAGTGAAAGTATGAAAGGCGCAATATTTGATTTAGATGGTCTATTAGTCGACACTGAAAAAACTTATCGTGATGGGTGGCTATGGGGCTTTGAGCAATATGGAATAGAAATACCAAAAGAAATCGTAGATTCCTGGAGCGGTAAAAATTGGAAGCAGAGCTTTGATATTTTAGTTGAAGCTGCCGGCAGTCTAGAGAAAGTGCAAGAAGTTCGAGCAATACGGGAGGAATACTTTTACCAAAAACTACGTGATGGAGAAATCGCACTCAAACCTTACGCAAAAGAAATTTTGACTGAGTTAAAAAAACGCCAACTCAAATTAGGTTTAGCGACTACGACTGTTACAAAAAGAGCCACAGATATCTTAGAACAATTTGATCTGTCGCACTATTTCGATACGTTGACCTTTGGTGATGAGGTAGCGGAAAATAAGCCTTCACCGATCCCTTATTTGACGGCTCTAGAAAAGACAGGATTGCTTGCACATGAAGCCTTTGCGATAGAAGATTCGCTAGTGGGAGCTACTTCAGCTTCACGTGCTGGGCTAGGAGTTGTTTTGATTCCAGATGCTAGTTTTGATCGAAACTACTCCGCCAAAGAAAAAGCTGGATTAACATTATTGGTTGAAGGAAAAGATTTACGTATCGTTGTTGAAATGCTCGATAAAAAAACAATAAATTAAGTGAGATATAAATTTTTTTATTTTTATGCTTGACTTTTAAATTTTGTTAAGGTAAATTATGTCCAACAACAAAATAACTTTTCGTTGATGAGGAAAGTAAACTTGAAAGACTTCTCAGAGAGACTCTGTCCGGTGCAAAGAGTCAAGTTCGCAAAGTTGAAAAATGGCCTCGGAGAATAATCTGTCGATAGGTAGGCAGGTTCGGTTCACGTTCATCCGTTAAAATGAACACCAATCTCTTCAAATGAAGATGTTGGGCAGAGGGAAGGAAACTTCCGAATAAAGGTGGTACCACGATTGATCGTCCTTTTACTAACACAAACTGTGTTGGTAAAAGGATTTTTTTTTTAATATTTTTTGCGATGAGATAGTAAGTACAACTGGAAATCTTTTAACAGAGAGCTTCGACAGCTGAGAAGAAGCAAAGAGGAACAGTTAGAAAATGGCTATTGAGCATTTCACCCCGAGCAAAAATTGTAAGGCGGTGACGGTTGCGACCGATATCTTGCTAGAGTATGTATGTACTTGAAAAGGAGTTGAATGTGAGTTCAACTCGAAGATGAGGTGGTAACACGCAAAAGGCGTCCTCAAGAAAGTGATAGAGATCATTTTCTTGAGGATGCCTTTTTTAGTATAAGAAAAGGAGGAAATAAGATGATTGAATTACAAAATATAAGTGTCCGTTTTCACCAAAAAGATAAAGTGATCCAAGCTGTAGAAGATGTCGACTTGTTTATTGAAAAAGGGGACGTATACGGGATCGTTGGTTATTCCGGTGCAGGAAAGAGTACGTTGGTCCGAGTGATGAATCTGTTACAAAAACCTACAGAAGGAAAAGTCATTATCAATCAAACTGATTTAGGAAATCTTTCGGCAAAAGAGCTAAGAAAAGAACGAAAATCGATTGGGATGATTTTTCAACATTTCAATTTGATGGAGAACCGCACGATTTTTGACAACGTTGATTTTTCACTGAAGTATACGGGAAAGTCAAAACAGGAACGTCGTCAAAAAGTGAGCGAACTTCTAGAGTTAGTTGGATTAGAAGAAAAAACATCTGCCTACCCGAATCAACTATCGGGAGGGCAAAAACAGCGTGTAGCGATTGCTCGCGCATTAGCAAATGAACCGAAAGTTTTATTATGTGATGAAGCCACGAGCGCACTTGATCCAAAAACGACACATCAAATCTTAGCCTTGCTAAAGGAACTTAACCATAAGCTGGGATTGACGATCGTCTTGATCACGCATGAAATGCAAGTAGTCAAGGAAGTATGCAATAAGGTGGCAGTGATGGAAGATGGGAGAATCATAGAAAAAGGTAGCAGTGTCCAGATATTCAGCCATCCACAAGAAGCGTTGACAAAAGATTTTATTCGTACAGCTACGCATTTAGATAAAGCACTTGAAACAATTATTGGACATCGAGCTTTTGCAGAACAGATCATGAATAAATGGTTGGTTGAATTGAGCTATGTGGGGAATCAGACGAATGAACCATTGATTGCACAGCTCTACAGCAAATACCAAGTGACTGCTAATATCCTCTATGGAAATGTTGAATTGTTGCAAGAAACACCCCTTGGAAGTTTGATCGTGACACTCGCAGGTGAAACGAATCAACGGCAAAAGGCACTGGACTATTTGATACGTTTGGGTGTTCGAGTCAATGTGCTACAGAAGAATGAAGAAAATGAACAAATCAAAATTGCAGAAGGGGGAATTTGACATGAGCAGTTTAGTTGAAAAATATCTACCGAATGTTTACTTGATTCCAGATGAATTCATTGAAGCGACAAAACAGACCCTGTATATGTCTTTTTGGACAGCGTTGATCGGTGGTATTTTAGGAATTATTTTAGGAATCACGTTAGTGGTAACTAGACCCAAAGGACTGTTAGAAAATCGTTTATTCTTTGAGATTTTGGATAAAGTGATCAATGTTATCCGTTCGATCCCGTTTATTATTTTGTTGTCTTTACTAGCAGTGACTACCAGGTTTCTAGTAGGTACAACGATCGGTGCAAAAGCAGCACTCGTTCCTTTGATTTTTGGAGTCGTTCCTTTTTTTGCCCGCCAGATCGAAAATGCCTTACTAGAAGTTGACCCAGGAGTTATTGAAGCAGCAGAAGCAATGGGAACGAGTCCTATTGGAATTATTCTTCGTGTTTATTTATTAGAAGGCCTGCCTGGAATCGTGCGAGTATCTGCTTTGACGATTATCAATGTGATTGGATTAACTGCAATGGCAGGTGCTGTCGGAGCAGGAGGACTAGGAAATTTAGCTATTTCTAGAGGATATAATCGGTTCCAAACAGATGTAACGATCGTAGCGACATTATTGATATTAGCACTTGTTTTTTTAAGTCAATTCATCAGTAATCTAATTATAAAAAAAATAGCACATTAAGTTGGAGGAAAAAAATGAAAAAAATTATTCGATTTGCCACAATTGCCATTGTTGCCCTGATTTGGTTAGCAGGATGTTCCCAAGGAAAAGCAGCTACCAAAGATACAGCAAAAGAAACTACCGTAAAACTAGGGATCGTCGGTGAGGATACGGATGTATGGGATGATGTAAAAGCACGTCTTAAGAAAGAAAATATCAATTTGGAATATGTAAAATTTACCGACTACAATCAACCAAATGCTGCACTAGCAGATGGATCGATCGATTTGAATTCATTTCAGCATCAGTTCTTTTTGGATAACTATAACAAAGAGCATGGAACAGATTTGGTTTCGATCGGGAACACGGTAAATGCACCATTAGGTATCTATTCAAACAAGATAAAAGACGTTAAAAAAGTCAAAGATGGTGCGAAAGTAGCTATCCCGAATGATGTCACTAACGGAGGTCGGGCATTATTACTTTTACAAACAGCAGGACTGATCAAAGTAGATAAATCAAAAGGTCAAACGCCGACAGTCTCAGACATTACTGAAAATAAAAAACAATTGGATATCTCAGAATTAGATGCTTCACAAACGGCGCGATCATTGAACGATGTGGATATTTCTGTTATCAATAGCGGTGTGGCAGTAGATGCAGGATTTACCCCTACAAAGGATGCGATTTTCATAGAACCAGTAGACGACAGTGCACGTCCATACGTGAATATCATTGTTGCTAGAAAGAAAGACGAAAAGAACAAGACCTATCAAAAAGTAGTAGATGCATACCAAACGAAAGATACAGTGAAAGTGATTGAAAAAACATCAAAAGGGTCAAGTATACCAGCATGGGACACATTTGGACGTAAATAACAAAACAAATTAGAGGAGGAATTACTTATGACAACATCAACGATCACAACAAACCAATTGCAGGAAGCTATCCAAAAGAGATTATCTGATTACCAAGAACTAGCACTAGATATCCATAATCATCCGGAAGTGAGCAACTATGAATTCTATTCTTCAAGCGCATTGGTCCATCAATTGGAAAAAGAAGGATTTGACGTAAAGACTGACGTGGCAGGACATCGCACTGGCTTCGACGCTCGTTTTGTTTCTGGCAAACCAGGTCCAGTGATTGCTTTCCTAGCTGAGTTTGATGCTCTACCAGGTATTGGTCATGCGTGTGGGCATAATTTGTTTGGCACATATTCAGTGTTAGCAGCAAGTATCATCCGTGAAAGAATTGCAGAAATCGGTGGAGAAATCCGTGTATATGGTACTCCTGGCGAAGAAGGAGGAGAAAATGGCTCAGCAAAAGGCAGTTTTGTTCATGAGGGATTTTTCGAAGATGTAGATGCAGCATTATGTGTGCATCCTGCATATCGCTATGGAAAAACAACAGAGTCATTAGCGAATGATCCAGTGGATATCAAATTTTATGGTGTAGCCTCCCACGCAGCAGCGGCTCCAGAAAAAGGAACCAATGCATTAGAAGCACTGATCCAAGTATTTAACGGCATCAATGCATTACGTCTTCAATTGCCAAAAGATGTCAATATCCACGGTATCATCACAGATGGTGGCGTAGCGGCAAATGTTATCCCAGAATATGCTGCAGGAAGATTTTATTTGAGAGCAAGCAATCGACCAACATTAGATGAAGTATACAGAAAAGTAGAAAATATCGTTAAAGGGGCAGCATTGAGTACAGGAGCAACTTATGAATTTGGCCTATTCCAAAATGCAGTTGATGATGTGATCGTTACACCTTCATTTGATGAATTGTTCTTCCAACATACTGCAGAAGCTGGAGTTCCTGAGGAAGAAATTGAACGGAAACTACGTACAAGCTTGGGTTCTTCAGATGTAGGTAATGTCAGCCAAGTGATTCCTACCATCCAACCAACTGTGTCGATTTCAGATGATTATATCGCTGGCCATTCGGAAGAATTCAAAGCAGCGGCTAAGAGTGAAAAAGGATTGGCTTCGATTGCGATCGCGGCTGAATGTTTAGCAGCGACAGCGTTGGATCTTTTTGAAAACCCAGAATTGTTAGCACAGATCAAAGAAGAACATCAACAAATCGTAGCAAAGAAAAAGGACGAGGGCTCTACGTTCTAAGTAATTCGTTGGAACGTTATTTTCAGAAAAATAAGAAAATTATTCCATTTAGGTTGACAAACAAAGAAGAAGAAGGTAAACTTCATGAAAGTCAACTTTTCACATAGTAGCATTTGAGTGTTTAGTCCAGAAAGTCGGTGGTTGCTGTGAACCGATCAAGCCTTGATGACGAAGTACATGAAAAGGATTCAATAATTGAATAGCTAATCAAAGTGAAAAACAGATCTGTTTTTAATTAAGGTGGTACCGCGGAGTCATTCGTCCTTAGTTGAAAACAGGTCTTTTTGTTTTAAATGAAGGAGGAAGCACAGATGAATTGTGGCGGGGTCATTCGATATTTACTCTTTTTTAGGTCTTAGATTAACTTAAAAAAGGAGAATTATCATGGAGAGAAAAGTAAAACCAAGTTTTAAAGAAGCAGTTTTAGTGTTAACAGTGATTGTATTAAGTATTGCGATTGGGGTAGTTGGGCTAAAATTATCACCCAATATCACAATTTTGGCAGCGATCGGCATGGTCATGCTTTACGCTGTTGTGAAGAGATACCCAACAGAATGGCTTCATGAAGGAATCATCAACGGGATAAAACCAGGGATCATTCCGATTTTTATCTTCATATTAGTTGGTTCACTGATTGCGGTATGGATACAAGCAGGGATCATCCCAACATTGATGGTCATTGGCTTCAAACTAATTAGTGTTCAATGGTTCGTTCCATCTGTATTTGTTGTTTGTGCAATCGTTGGTAGTGCGGTCGGTAGTGCCTTTACCGTTATGTCTACGATCGGGATCGCCTTTTTCGGCATCGGTACAACATTAGGACTGAACCCAGCTTTAGTAGTAGGTGCCATCGTGTCAGGGGCTGTTTTTGGCGATAAAATGTCACCTCTATCTGAATCAACTAATTTAGCAGCGGCAATCGTTGATGCGGATCTATTCAAACATATCAAGCATATGATGTGGTCAACAGTTCCTGCATTCATTGTTTCCTTCATCTTGTTTGCGATTTTAGGTCATACAAGTAAAGGGGCAAGTTTATCAGCAATCCAAGAAGTCACAACGACACTAGAAGCCAACTTTACCATCTCCGTCTGGTCATTGATACCGTTATTTCTTATGTTGTTATGTGCATGGAAAAAAATTCCCGCCATTTTGACCATCTTATTGAATATTGCTGTTGCAGTAGGTATGATTTTCATCCAAGACCCACAGACATCACTGAATGGATTGGCAACTGTTATCGAGTCAGGATTTGTAGCAAAAACAGGAAATCAACAAATTGATACGTTACTTAGTCGAGGTGGGATCGAAAGTATGATGCCAACGGTTTCTCTGATTATTTTAACTTTGTCGCTAGGTGGTTTGCTTATTGAGTTTGGGTTGATCTCAACCGTTATGGATGTCGTTTCTAAAAAAATGACGAATACGCCAAAATTGATTTTTACTACTTTAATGACAAGTATCGGTGTGAACCTGTTTATTGGAGAGCAATTTTTATCAGTGATTTTGCCTGGCAATGCCTTTAAAGAAACATACCAAAAAGCTGGATTTGATCCGACCGTACTAGGAAGGACATTGGAAGATGGCGGTACAGTTATCAATTACCTTGTTCCTTGGGGAATCGCCGGCAGCTTTGTAGCTAGTACTTTTGGGGTTCCAACGTTGACATACTTGCCATTTGTCTTCTTTAGTCTATTGTCTCCAGTGTTCTCAATGGTCAGTGCTTTTACTGGATTAGGTGTAGAAAAAATCAGTAAAGAACCTGTTGAAGCACAACAAGAAAACGCCCAATTTGAGTAAAGAAAAGTAGAGTCGAACGCTCCTGTTCTAGTTAGTAAAAAGTCGTATCACTTTGAAAATCGGGAACCCTTTTTCAAGATGATACGGCTTTTTTAGTGTCATAGTTTCAAAACAAGCGGATATCCATAAAAGTTGAAGCGCTCGAACATTCTATTTTATCTTCTCATCATAATAAAAAGAGCGTAGGACAAAAGTAAGAAACACTTTTGTCTCATTCTCTAAAAACGAATAAACGGTGGGAGCAGAAGCAACTCCTTCTTAAATAAGCCGAAATTCACAAAAAATTGAAAAGCAATTTTCGTGAATTTCTTCTTATTTCTCGGAGTTAAACACTTCTGTCCCAGCCTCTTCATGTAACTCATTCAATTGTTTTTTAGCCTTTTTGCATGGCGAAGGAGTCATTTTTTTTACGATAACTAAAGAAAATGATCAAGTAAAGCAATGCAGTCAATACAGTAACCCCGATAGAATTTGTTAACAAGATACCTATCAAGATCAATCCTAAGATGACCAAAGCGAGTAAGTTCATATATTTTGCAAACAAGGTACCTCGTTTTAAAGAGAGGATAAAAGCTGCGGCACTGATCATGATCCATATCACTAGTACTGTATAGGAGAGGGAACCGGCAAGATAACCAAACAATTCATCCCCTACAAAATAAGAAAGTACAACGCCAAGATATAAGATACTTGCACAAAAAAGTACAGAACGTTGAGGGACATGGTGTCGATTCAAAACAGCAAGTTTATTGGCTGGACCTTTTTTATCCTTCAATCGAAAATACAATAGACGGGAAGAAGCATAGACACCGGAGTTGATTGACGAAAAGAGTGCGAGTACAATCACAAAATTGACGATATCCGGTGCAAAAGGAATATTCATTTTTTCAAATACCATCACAAATGGGCTAACTGTTGTTCCTGCCAAATTATTCCAAGGGAAAATAATCAATAGTAAAAATAATGGAATAATATAGAATGAAACGATTCTTCCCATTACCCCACGAATTGCTTTGGGAATAGCTTTTTTAGGGTCATCAGCTTCACTAACCGTGATAGCGATCAGTTCTGATCCACCATATGAATAGATCACTACGAGTAAAGAGTTAATGACTCCTTTCATACCATGTGGAGCAAATCCGCCATGGTTCGTGATATTTTGTAAAGTAGGAAAAATACCATGTCCCAACATTTGCTGACCCACTAGATAGATACCGAAAATGATCAGCAAGATGATCACGCTGATTTTAGCAAAGGCTAACCAATATTCTGTTTCGGCGAATAATCGGACAGAATACAAGTTGATCAACGTAGTTAAAACAGCTAAGATCAAAACAAACGCCCAAGTAGGGATATGAGGAAACCATAATTGCAAGAAAGAGGCTGCAGCAACTGCTTCCGCGATGATATTGATCGTCCACATGGAATAGTAGACCCAATCCACAAAATCAGCAGAATGCGAACCTAAGAAAGGACGGACAAGGCCTGAAAGACCATGTTGAGTATCGCCACCATCTAGAACCAGTTTCCCTAAACCATTCATAACGATGAATAAGACACATCCACCAATCAAAAAGGCAATCAAGACAGAAGGGCCGGCAATACCGATTGCTTCACCACTTCCCTTAAATAAACCAGCACCGATAGCACCACCTAATGCAAGCATTGTGATATGTCTGGAGCTAAGTTGTTTTTTTAGTTTGGTGTTTTTAGTTTTTTCCATAAAGAACTCCTTTTCTAGTAATATCAAACTGAAATGGTTGTTTTTTAATAATTAAATAATCAGCTACTTTGAAAATAACTTGTTTTATCATAGCAAATTATCTGATAATTTCAACTATTCTGTAAATTTTTTCGGTTACTTTAATGAAAACATCATAAATTTGCCATAATGATTTGTCCTAGTGAGTGTGATTGTTCGCTTTTATTTTGCGAAAGCAAGCGTTTTATTCGCTTTTTTGATCGTTAAGGCGATATGATAGCAAAAAGTAGTATTCTTCTATATTGAGATTTGAAAGCGAGGGGATTGAGATGACTGCATTACCTATTTTATTGATTCCAAAAAATCGATCGTTGTACTTTTTTCCATCTATTGATTCACTCGACGTAATAACAGCAAAAGAGTTATTTGTCCCAACATTTTTTTCTTCCTTCCAAAAAAAGTTGACGACCTATGAACTGATCATTTTTTTAGATTATGGCTTTGAACTTGAGATGGCGCAACTGATTCGTCCCTATACAAATGCGAAGATCGTGCTTTTTTTCTGGAATCATTTCAAAGAAGAGCATTTCAATTTATTAAGAGCAGCAGAGCAAGAACCGGCAATCAATGAGATCTATCATTTTGATTTTCTAGAAGCACGAGAGATTGGATTGAAGCATAACAGTTCTTTTTATTCTAAATATATGGCTATGCCAAAAGTCGATATCACGTCTGACCTATTTTTTGGTGCGACGAACCATGGACGTAAAAAACGTGCAGAAGAGTATAGGCACGAGTTTGAAAAACGTGGAATAAAACCAAATTATTTTATTCTTCCACTGAAAGGAAACGAACAAGCCGGTTATCTTTCTTATACAGAATACCTAGAACGAACGGCTCATTCCCGGGGTATTTTAGAACTTGTACGTGAAGGACAACGGGGAGTAACATTGCGAACTTTTGAATCACTTTATTTTGAAAAAAAATTAGTGACGGATAACGAAGCGGTGAAGCATTATCACTTTTACGATCCTCAAAATATTTTTCTTCTTCAAGAAAGAGCATTAGACGAATTGCCTGATTTTTTAGCTACACCTTATCACCCAGTTGATACAGCGCTTCTTGAATTTTTTGATGCACAAGCATGGGCTCAACGTTTTTTACAGCAAGATCAGGAGATATACCGACAGTATGAGTACCGTGAAGTAAAATAGAGGAAACCAACAAACAAGAAAAATGAAGTGAATGTGGGACAAATCTAAAAAACAGGTTTGCTACAGACGCTCGAATAAACGGTGTCCAAAAGTCAGGCTTTTCGGAAATGTCAAAAAAGAGGGTGGGACAAAAGTAAGAAACACTTCTGTCCCATTCTTTAAAAACGGATAAACGGTGGGAGCAGAAGCAACTCCTAAAAAATAAGCAAAAATCCACAAAAATTGAGAAGCAATTCCTGTGGATTTCGGTTTATTTTCGGTTGTAAACATTTCTGTCCCAATCGCTTTTTGTCGTTCTATTTTTATTTTGCAGCAAGTAGTCCTTCTTTTGAGTGGATCAGTTGAGTCAGAAATGCACAATAAGGTGTTGAAATGTCATATTTTTGTCCTTTTTTCCATACTGCACCATTGATATAGTCGATTTCTGTTAATCGATGATTTTTGATCAGGTCTTGGTACATGGATGGATAATGCAATCCGATATTGTCAGGATCATAGGTTGCTTGGATATGTTGATTTACTTCTTCTTGATCGAGTTCAATACCTTCTTTTTCTGCAACTGCCGCAAATTCAGCAACGATGGTACGTACCATATCGTTTGTTGGTTGCTGTTCGCCTAAACCAGCGATGTTGCAGTCTAAAATAGTACATAAACCATTTAGAGTACCATTGACACAAGCTTTTCGCCAAATCGAATACCGGACATTGCTGCTATAAGTTGGATTTAATTTGGCATCTTTGAATACCGCAACAACTTCTTTTGCAAATGCTTCTCCTTCGGGTTCAAGATTTTCCAATTCGATCTCACCGTCCCCCAACAAAGTAACATGACCAGGTCCGTCTAATCCTGCTGTCCACATGGTGATCCCAAATAAGATATTCTTTTTCGGTACATATTTTTCTAAGACATCTTCGTGACCAAGACCATTCAAAAGACAAAGGATATGAGTCTGTTCTGTGATGATCGAGTTGATTGCTTGAAACATACCATCTAGCTGATTCGCCTTTGTTAGCGCAATGATCAAATCTGCTTGAATGTTACTTTTTATTACTTCTTCTGGGGAATAGATCGGGATTGCTTCAACGATTTCTTTTCCATTAAAATTTGCAATCAAACCATTGTTTCTGATTGCTTCGATGTGGACAGGCCAGCAATCGATCAAAATCACTTCATTCCCGCTTTGATGAAGCATCAATCCCAAGCGACTACCCATTGCGCCAGCACCGGCTATAGCAATTTTCATATAAAAAGTCTCTCCTTTTTTTACAATACCTCTTTAGTATATATAAAAAAGTAAAAAAAGAGCATTGTTTTGTTTGAAAAAAAGGAGAAGCCGTGTCTTACTAGAGGAGAGAAGAACAATTCAGGAGGAATGACCATGGATATAGTAGCTGCAATTGATTCCTTTAAAGGGAGTGCAACATCTCTCGAACTAAACCAAGCTGTGTTGGATGCATGGCAATCGACAGAAGGTAAAAAAGTCAATTTGCCTATAGCTGACGGAGGCGAAGGTACAGCAGAGGTGATTCAACATGCACTAGGTGGTACTTGGTGTCAGTTGGAAGGAATCGATCTGCTTTTTAGGAAAAAAATCTGTCGTTATCTGCTGACGAGTTATAAAGGTAAAAAGATAGCAGTCATTGAGTCTACGGAAGTGATTGGGATCGACTTGCTGACACAACCAACCGACCAAACAATTCGTTTAGCATCTAGCTTTGGCTTAGGTGAATTAGTAAAAGATGCCCAGAACCAAGATGTAGATCAAATCATCGTGACTTTGGGTGGAAGTGGCTGTTCAGATGGCGGTTTAGGGTTGCTTCAATCGTTAGGCGCACGACTTGAAGGGGTCACAGAGGGGAATCCATTGCTTTCGACTAAAAAGATCGATCTTCGAAATCTACAAGAAGATTTTGGAGAAGTCGAACTATTGATAGCTGCTGATGTGACAAGCCCTTACACTGGTGCACAAGGGGCAGCCCGCTTATTTGGAAAGCAAAAAGGAGGCTCTCCCGAAACGTTGGCATTTTTAGATGGACAAGCTGTACATCTAGCAAAACAACTGGCAACAGATTATGGCATCGATCTAGATCGTTTGTCCGGAAGCGGTGCAGCTGGTGGTATTGGAGGGGCATTACTATTGCTAGGTGCTAAAATGGTTTCTGGATTTGCCGTTGTTTCGCAACTGATCGGTCTGGAAGAACAAATCAAGAAATCGGATCTTGTGATCACTGGCGAAGGGCGTATCGATCAGCAAACGATTCATGGTAAAGTTCCTTATGGTGTCGCTCGGTTAGCAAAAAAGTATGGAAAAACGATCATTGCCTTATGTGGAAGTCGTGAGAAAGACTTAGGAGAATTAGCAAGATTTTTACCTAGTGTATTCAGTATCCAACTTGGGCCCATCTCTTTAGAAGAAGCAATGGGACACGAGGAGACGCTAACCAAAGTCAGTATCTTATCTGAGAATCTTAATAGATTAGTAGAAAATGAATGACCTTAGTTGACAGATAGAAAAACAATATGTTAACCTAAGGGCAAATAAAGCGAAGTGAGGGATCCGCGCATTGAGAATTTAAGTCAATTATTGAAGCTGCATCAAGACTGTCTCCATCATATCATGGGGAGAGTGTGCAGATTTTCAGAATTGGCTAGTTCACAATGGTGGGGTCTCTTTTTTGTTCCCGTTCTTTAGTGACCAGTTCTGAAAATAGGACTGGTCTTTTTTTAGGGGGAATGAATATGTCTAAAATAGAAATTAAACAATTAACCTTTGGCTATGACAATCAAACGACATTATTATTCGATCATGCAACACTAAATTTTGATACAACTTGGAAGTTAGGATTGATTGGTAGAAATGGTCGTGGAAAAACAACTTTATTAACTATTCTGCAAAACAAACTGGCTTTTCAAGGACAGATAAAGCATCAACAAGAATTTCTTTATTTTCCACAAAAAGTAACAGAAAAAGAGCGTTTGACTTACTACGTTCTTGTTGATATCGCTGATTTTGAGCTTTGGGAGATTGAAAGAGAACTGAATTTGATGGAGACAGACGTGGAAATCCTATGGCGCCCCTTCGATACTCTATCTGGTGGTGAAAAAACGAAAGTCTTGCTGGCTCTTTTGTTCATTGACGATCAGCATTTTCCATTAATTGATGAACCAACGAATCATTTAGACGTAGTGGGAAGAAAGCAAGTCGCCAATTACTTGAAAAAGAAGAATCAAGGATTTATTGTCGTCAGTCATGACCGAGGATTTATCGATGAAGTGGTCGATCATGTGTTGGCGATCGAAAAAAGTCAATTGGAATTGTATCAAGGAAACTATTCTGTTTATGAAGAACAAAAACGGTTAAAAGATGCGTTTGAAATCGGCCAAAATGAAAAAATCAAAAAAGAAGTGAGTCGTTTAAAGAAAACTGCTGCTGAAAAAGCAGAATGGGCACGGTCTCGTGAAGGAGATAAAACGAAAAAAAGTGTTGGATTTATTGATACAGAGAACCGACGAGTCAATCGTGGCGCAATTGGTGCTGATGCGGCTCGTACGATGAAGCGCTCGAAAGCAATCGTGAATCGAATGGAAACGCAAATCGATGAAAAAGAAAAATTATTGAAAGATATTGAATACATTGATCCATTAACGATAAATGTGACCAAAACGCATCATAAGCGCTTATTGGAAGTGGAGGATCTCCAATTAGGTTATGACGAGATGCTTTTCGCTCCGGTTCGCTTTTCTATTGAGCAAAACCAATGTGTGGCATTGACTGGACCAAATGGTATTGGAAAGTCATCGATCATACAGTACCTTCTTGGAGATTTTACTGGGAGAGTAGTTGGGGAAGCCAAGCAGCCGCAACAGCTAACGATTAGTTATGTTCGACAAAATTATGAAGATAACAAAGGGACCCTAAGCGAATTCGCCGAAAAAAATCAAGTGGATTATCAAGCTTTTTTGATTAATTTACGCAAACTGGGAATGGAAAGAGAAGTCTTTCATAATAAAATCGAGCAAATGAGTATGGGGCAACGAAAAAAAGTTGAACTTGCAAAATCACTGTCCCAAGATGCCGAACTGTACATTTGGGATGAACCGCTAAATTATTTGGATGTCTTTAACCAAGAACAGTTAGAACAATTGATTTTAGAAAACAAACCACCTATGCTGATCGTCGATCACGATCAAACATTTCTCAAAAAAATAGCAAGTCAGGTTGTCTTGTTGACGCCAGCGAGATGAATCCAAGAAGAGAAACTTGTTTGACGAGTGATTTATGATACAATCGAAACAGAATTAGCGAAGGGAAGTTATTTGATGTTATATGTGACCAGACATGGAGAAACAACTTGGAATGCACAAGGGTTAGTCTGTGGCAGAGCAGATGTGCCTCTAACCGATAAAGGAAAAAGACAAGCAGAGTTATTAGCTGAAAAAGTTACACAACTAGATATACCAGTGACAAAAATCATCCATTCTCCTTTACAACGTGCCAAGCGAACAGCTCAAGCTGTGGCTGACAGACTAGAATTATCGATGGAAGAAGATGATCGTCTGATCGAAATGGACTTTGGAAAGTATGATGGTGTACCGAGCAAAGACGCAGCTTTTCAGGAAGTACGTCAGGAGTTTGCTGTACGTTTCCCAAATGGGGAATCCGTGCTAGATGTCTATGCTCGTGTGGTTCCTTTGTTAAAAGAGTGTTTAGAAGATGAAGAGAACGTCTACTTGCTTGTTTGTCATAATGCATTGATGCGGGTGATCAATGCGTATTTCAATCCGATGCCAAACCATACTTTTTTTGATTTTTATGTGGATAATACTGAGCTAGTGACGTTCAAAAAAACGATTGATTAAATAAAGCAACTAGTTTCTAACGTTGAAAGTCAGCTGGGAAAATAGTGGATGTGCGTAATTAAATGAAAGAAATTCTCTTTGATCAGTAATGGGAAAATGAGAACTTTTCTTGATATAATTGCTTTGGAAAATTTTTTATTTGATAGGAGGAAGACGGACATTAGATGTCCGTTTTTTATTTTATTTTCTGATCAAAATCACATCAAAAAAACCTTTTCAGAAATAAAATTAATATATTTTTATAAAAATATTGAAATTTCATTTCATTAGAGTTATACTCTGTTCATAGAAATGAAGGCGGATACACAAATGGGGGAGAAAAATGTTTGGATTTTCGATTTTTATGAATGAACCTTTGACTGAAGAAAAGAAAGCATATATCAAACAAATGGCAGACAGTGGATTTCAAGGGATCTTCACGTCTATGCATATTCCCGAAGATGATCCCATGGCCTATAAGAAGCGTTTGATGGCACTGGGAGAATGTGCAAAAAAACATCAGCTTGATTTAATGGTTGATATTTCAGGAGATGCTTTAAGTCGTGCAGGTTTTTCTTTTGAAGATTTGAAACCGCTAAAACAGATTGGTGTAACCGGTTTACGAATGGACTATCACATTTCGAATCAACAAATCGCTGACTGGTCTCATCAGATCAAAATCAGTTTGAATGCCAGTACGATAACACCTCAAGATGTCCAGGAATTAGAAGAAGCTAAAGCCGATTTTACTCAGCTTGAGGCATGGCACAATTATTATCCACGTCCTGAGACAGGGCTTGACTATCAGTGGTATGTGAAGAAAAACCGCTGGCTAAAAGAACAGAGCTTCACGATCCAAGGATTTGTTCCAGGCGATAAAGATTTACGTGGGCCAGTCTATCAAGGATTGCCAACACTTGAAAAACATCGGAATATCCATCCTTTAGCAGCAGCCATTGAGTTAGCCGCTTGTCAAACAGATCTGGTTTATATCGGTGATGGTGGTTTGTCAGAAGAAGTGCGCGAGCAGTTTTTGATTTATCAGCAAGAACAAAGCATTTTATTGCATGTAGATGTAATTGATCATGAGTTTTATGAATACATTTTAGGAAATCATACTAATCGCCAAGATGATGCAAGAGATGTTCTCAGAAGTGCTGATGCACGTTTTAGAGAAATCCCGTACATTCCAGCTCGTGATACGAATGAACGAAAAAAAGGATCGGTCACTTTAGATAATGAGAAATACTGTCGATATATGGGTGAAATCCAGATCACGAAACGAGACCTACCTGCAGATGAAAAAGTCAATCGGGTAGCGCAAGTCATTGAAGAAGAATTACCGTTACTTGAGCAAATACATGCAGGAGTAAATTTTAAACTAATCCAAAAAGAAAAGAAGGCAAATTAGATGAATACAATCAATTTAGAAAATTTAACAACTGAACGTAGAAATGAACAAACATTTGGACTTGATGAAATGAGTATCACGCAAGCTGTCAATTTGATGAACCAAGAAGATCAAAAAGTAGCACAAGCAGTATCAAAGGAGTTATGCAATATCGAACCAGTGATCGAACAAACAATCGAATCATTCAAAAAAGGCGGTCGCTTGATTTACATGGGTGCTGGTACAAGTGGAAGATTAGGGGTCTTAGATGCAGCAGAATGTGTTCCGACATTTGGCGTAGAGCCTGAGATGGTCGTTGGGCTGATCGCTGGTGGAGAAGCAGCAATGACAGTGGCTGTTGAAGGAGCAGAAGATTCTCTTGAGTTAGGAAGAGAAGATTTGATCAACTTACATCTGACAGAAAACGATATGGTGGTAGGTATCGCTGCAAGTGGACGGACACCTTATGTTATTGGCGGTCTTGATTATGCACGCTCGATTGGTGCCAAAACAGCGACGATTTCGTGCAACAAAGATGCAGAAATCAGTAAGCACGCAGATTTTCCGATTGAAGTGGACGCTGGGCCAGAATTTTTGACCGGTTCTACTCGTTTGAAGTCAGGAACAGCTCAAAAATTGATTTTAAATATGATCTCAACAATCAGCATGATCGGTATTGGTAAAGTATTCAATAATTTGATGGTCGATGTTAAACCAACCAACGAAAAATTAGTAGAACGATCAAAACGAATCATTATGCAAGCAACAGACGTTGACTATGAAACGGCAGAGAAGTATTTTAATGAAGCAGAACAAAATGTCAAATTAGCCATCGTTATGATTTTAACAGACAGTGACAAGAAAACAGCACAAGAAAAATTGGTTGACGCAAATGGGTTTGTAAAAGGTACCTTATAAGGGGGAAAAACACATGGCAAAAGAGGAATTGACTTTAGAAGAATTAGCTTCACGGATTTATGCTGGAGTAGGTGGAATGAACAATGTGGAAAGCATTGTTCATTGTATGACTCGTGTACGCATGAAGATCATCGACGATGCATCAGTCGATGTTGATGAATTGAAAGCGATACCTGGCGTTCTAGGTGTAGTAGAAGACGAGCAGTTGCAAGTCATTATCGGTCCTGGAAAAGTCAATAAAGTCGCTCAAGTAATGGTTGATCAAGCCGGAGTGAAATTAGGTGAAAAAATTTCTTCTGGTACACCTAAATCTACTAGCACGGATGCATCTGGAAAAGCATTAGTGAATGAACGCGCTCAAGCAATGAAGGCAGCCCAAAAATCAAAACAGAAACCTTCTAAAATAAAATCAATCTTGAAAGATATCTCTAATATTTTTGTACCAATGATTCCTGCATTCGTAGGAACAGGGATTGTTGCAGGGATTGCAGCAGTCTTAGCTAACTTAGTGACAGCTGGTACGTTAGATGCTGCGACATGGCAACAATACATCGACATCATGAATATTCTGAAAAACGGAATGTTTAGTTATCTAGTTATCTACACGGGTATCAATGCGGCCCAAGTATTTGGCGCAACACCAACGCTTGGTGGTGTAATCGGTGCGGTTGTTATGCTTACTGGGATGAACCCAGAAGCACCTCTTAAAAACTTATTTACAGGTGATCCGTTGGCAGCAGGTCAAGGGGGAATCCTAGGAGTTATCTTTGCAGTATGGTTATTGTCGATCGTAGAAAAGAAATTGCATAAAGTAGTTCCTGACTCAGTCGATATCATCGTCACACCAACACTGTCATTGATCGTGATCGGATTAGTAGAAATTTTCTTGATCATGCCACTAGCTGGATTTATTTCAGACGGTATGGTAGGCGGTATCAACTGGGTGCTAGGTGTCGGGGGTGCCTTTTCAGGTTTCGTATTAGGAACACTTTTCTTACCAATGGTTATGTTTGGATTGCATCAAATTTTAACGCCTATCCATGTACAAATGATTGATGAAACCGGTAAAACACTTTTATTACCTATTTTAGCAATGGCTGGTGCAGGACAAGTCGGTGCAGCATTGGCTTTATGGGTTCGCTGCAAAAAAGACAAAGAATTAACTGAAATGATCAAAGGGGCATTACCTGTTGGAATTTTAGGGATTGGTGAACCATTGATCTATGGGGTAACATTACCATTAGGCCGACCATTTATCACTGCCTGTATTGGTGGAGGTATCGGTGGTGCTGTGATCGGAATGATCGGAAATGTCGGTGCCATTGCGATCGGACCTTCTGGAGCTGCATTGATTCCATTGATTTCTGATGGAAAATGGTATGGGTATGTCTTAGGGTTATTAGCTGCTTATGCAGGTGGATTTTTAGCAACTTTCTTCTTTGGCATCCCTAAAGAACAATTGGAAAAAGAAGCTCTTGCAGAAGAAACGATCATCAATGAACATGTTGCACCAACTGTCGGTGCAACGAACATGGGTGCAAGTGAAATCACATTGACAGCAGTTGCGGATGGAACTGTTGAACCTCTTGAAAATGCAAGTGATCCTGTGTTTTCACAAAAAATGATGGGGGAAGGCTACTTCGTTGAACCTGTAAATGGACAAATCTATTCTCCTGTCACAGGGAAGGTCAGCTCAGTTTTCCCAACAAAACACGCGATCGGCATTACGACAGCAAATGGCTTGGAGATCTTGCTCCATATGGGAATCAATACAGTTGATCTCGGTGGCAAACCTTTTGATCTAAAAGTTGTAGAAGGACAGCAAGTGACTTCAGATACATTAGTTGCGGATGTGGATTTGGCAGCAATTAAATCAGCTGGAAAAGAAACATCGATGATGGTACTTGTTACAAATATGGATCGTGTTGCAAATTTTGTTCTTGAAAAAACGGGTAAAGCAAAAGCAAAAACACAAGTGATGGATGTCGAAACAAAGGCATAGAAAACAAAAAGTAAACTACCGCCCTTGATTGTCAGAATAAATTTCTAACAATCAAGGGCGGTAGTTTTTACGATTATTCACTCTATTGTTAAGAGGACTACTTTGCGTTATATGCAGAAAAAGTTTTAGCTAATATAGCATATACATTTGCCACATCTGTAGGAGTACCTCGTAATTCATAGTCGGCAAGAAATGGGAAGCCGAATTTTCTTGCGTACTGTTTGGCGGTCAAGCAGTACTGGTTGTTAAAGTTTTTGTTACCACTTCCAACGACACCAAGACAAAGTGTGTGGTTTTCTTCATATTCAAGATATTCACGCAACGTTTCAGTCAAGATCTCAGTGTCTCCGTTGTCCAGGCCGTTCCCGCCATCTAAATAGGTAGGAACAAAAGTAAAGAAAGGTTCGCTTTCTTTTTCAAAGGGACTGTTTTCATGGATTTCTTTTAATGAAATCCCCGGCATCTCAGGATTATCTGCGTGTTGATTTTCAGCATATTCCGCTATATGTTTAGCAAATGCACGTGTATTTCCAGAGATGGATAGATACAAAATTTTCATGCCATTTCCTCCAATCATTCCTGTATAGTATAGCATCTTTTTGGTACTTTTTGTGAAAGGGTTTTGAGTCGATGAATGTTCAAATTCCTTGTATAATTAGAAAAGAATCGTTACAATTATTTTTCTATTAGAATTTTTATAAATAAAGTAAATTAGACGAAGTTTTGCTATACTTTTGCTAAAAGCGCTTTAATTTTGGAGGATGTTTAAATGGATACAGAGCGACAGAACAAAGGAATTGGATTGGTTCCATTAGCGGCCTTAGTAATTGGGTCAGCGATCGGAGGTGGCGTATTTGGTATCATGACGGACATCTCAGGATCGGCTGGAGGTCCCGCTATTTTCAGTTGGGTACTTGTGGGTATGGCGATGATGATGCTCTCGTTATCAATTAATAATATCAATAAAAAGCGTCCAGAACTAAAGGGTGGAATCTTCAGCTATGCAGAAGCAGGTTTTGGTCGTTTCGCAGGTTTTATCAGTGGCTGGGGTTATTGGCTGACGTGTTGGCTAGGCAATGTGGCTTTTGCTACACTATTGATGAGCGCGCTAGGCTACTTTTTTCCTGTCTTTGACGGCGGGCAAAATGTTGCATCGATTATTATGAGTACGATCCTTCTTTGGGGGTATGCGTGGCTAGTCAATCGAGGAGTCGAAAATGCCAGTTATGTAAATGCTATTGTCACAATCTGCAAACTTGTTCCATTGTTCTTGTTTATTGTTGTTGCCATCAGCACGTTTTCAATCCAACAGTTTATAGATAATTTTTCGAGCGAGATCATTTTGAATGCCAATGGGCAACCAATTCCTTTTTCAAGTCAGGTATTGAGCTGTATCATGGTGATGTTGTGGGTGTTTGTTGGGATTGAAGGGGCCTCAGTCGTGGGTTCCCGTGCTAAAAAGAAATCAGATGTCGGAAAAGCAACGATTCTGGGGATTTTCGGATTGATCATTGTATATGTCCTTGTTTCAATGCTTCCGTATGGCACGATGTCGATGCAAGAATTACAAGGAATCGATACACAGCCAGCAATGGGGTATGTCTTTGAAATGATGGTAGGAAAATGGGGAGCTGTTCTGATCAATGGAGGCTTGATCATTTCGTTAGTCGGAGTTTGGCTGTCTTGGACGATCTTACCGATTGAAACCATGCGAAACATGGCGGATGATGGATTATTGCCAAAACGTTGGGGAAAAGTGAACAAAAAAGGCGCACCGACATACGCGATCATTTTAACGACTATCTGTACGAATATTTTCTTGCTCTCTTTATTATTTACAGACAGCGCGTATAATTTTGCGTATACGCTAGGTACAGCCGCAATCTTCTTTACTTGGTTATTCTTAGGGTTATATCAAATGAAACTCTCTTATCAAAGAAAAGAATGGGTTCAATTTCTGGTAGGCTGTTTAGCTACGGCGTTTCAGGTCTGGGCCATGCTTGTTGTAGCATTCAATGAAGTGATGTTGGTCTTAGTTTTATTCTTGCCAGGTATCGTTTTTTACCTGAGGGCGAGAAAAGAACAGAATGAACCGATACCACATCTCCATTTGGACAGGATTTTATTGATCGTCGTCACAATGATTGGTTTAATCGCTTCTGTCTTGTTTGCGACAGGGATATTACATGTTTAAAAAATAAAAGAAAAAATCCAAACAATCTAGAATGTAGGATAAATCTAAAAATTGGGTTTGCTACAGAAGCTCGAATAAACGGCGTCCAAAAGTCAGGTTTTTCGGAAATTTAAAGAAAAGCGAGCAATACAAACAGCGTATTGTTCGTTTTTCTTTTCAATTTCTCAAACATAAACGACTTTTGTCTCAACCTCCTCAGCATGTTTGGATTTTTTGTGTATCAAACGTCAGTGATGTATCGACTAACGTTTAAGTAGTTGGAACATAGCTTCTCTTTTATCCTGTGTACGCCCGATCAACGTATGCTTGCTTCGAAGGGATCAATGGCCACTTGTCAACTTTATTCCTATAATGCTGATCAATAATAACCCCACAAAGAACCAGGTTTGCGGAGTTAATTTGTCATGGAACAACCCAACTCCTACGATGACTGAACCAAGCGCACCGATACCTGTCCAAATGGGGTAAGACAAACTCATAGGTAAAGTCTTGATTGCTTTTGATAGGAAATAAAAACTAGCAATCATACCGAGAACTGTATAAAGAGAATAATTTAATTTAGAGAAGCCCTCACTCCACTTCATCATCGTTGACCAAAAAACTTCCAAGAGACCCGCAAAAATCAATTCGATCCATGCCATAAGTCATTCCTCCTTCTACAAAAAAAGAGGAGAAACATTCCTTCAAAGACCTAATGGAATGCTTTTCCTCTTTTATACTACCCGGTGGCAGTTGTGTATTTATTTTTGTAGCTATAGTATACCACATTTTTGTTTTTTGATTACTATAAGTAAAAAAACAGACAGGATAAGCATAGAAAATTGTTTGGAAAGAGTCATTATAGGAAAATAAGAAATTTAGAATAACCAATAAAAAAAGCAGATTTCAATGGAATTGACTGAATTTTCACAAAAATAAGTGGATTTTGACTATATTTTCATTGCTTTTTGATTTATAATAAAAAAACATCTTGTAATCTTGGGGGAGGAAAACATATGGAGAACTATCTTAGTCTTTTAGGAGTATTGATCGTGATTGTCGGTTTTGCCCTTAAATTAGACTCAATCTTGATCGTAATGGTGGCGCTAGTTGTAACGGCGCTGACAGGAGGTCTAGGAATAGGTGGCATGCTTGAAACATTAGGGACAAGTTTTGTCAACAATCGAGGAATGGCGATTTTTATTATTATCATGCTTGCTACAGGAACACTAGAAAGAAATGGTCTGAAAGAATCAGCCGCTTCTTTAATCAAACGTTTCAGAAAAGTATCGGCAGGAATGATCATCGACATCTACGGTGTATTTCGAATGATTTTTGCCGCATTCAATGTCAGCTTTGGTGGGGTGGCAGGTTTTGTTCGACCAATCATCATGCCGATGGCTTTAGGGACAGTTGAATCAAAAGGATTAGAAATCGATCCAAGACACGAAGAAGAATTAAAAGGGATGTCTTCTGCAATGGAAAATATTTGCTGGTTCTTTGGTCAAGTACTGTTTGTAGGGGGAGCAGGTGCATTGCTTGTTCAATCTACATTGAAAGATCTAGGTTATGAAGTCACATTAGGACAATTAGCTTTAGTTGAAATACCAGTAGCGATCGTTGCATTAGTGGTTGCGAGTGGTTACTTCTATCTAAAAGAGAAAAAAATAGCGAAGAAATATTATTCAGGAAAGGGGCAATAAAATGAGCTTTTTTACAAGTTCTGAAATTTTATTGGGAGATAAATTATTAGAAGTATTATATATTATCATGGGTCTAGTCCTTATTTATACAGGAATCAGAAATATCAACGATAAAAGCAACCCACATCGTTATGGTTCCGCATTTTTCTGGATAATTTTAGGTGTAGTCATTGCCGGTGGACGTTGGATACCTGCACTTGTCAATGGGATCTTGATCTTTGCTATGACGATTCCAGCAATTGCGCAAAAAGTAAGTAAAGGTGAAAGTCGTTTACCTTCAAAGCAATATATGGAAAAAATGTCAGATAAATTAGGGATGAAAATCTTTATTCCTGCATTGAGTATCGGTGTGTTTGCGATTTTATTTGCCTTATTCACCAAACTTGGAGCGTTAGTCGGTGTCGGTGTCGGTGTGTTTGCAGCTATGCTCATCTTGATGTTTTTCTCAAGAGACAATCGTCCAACAACTTTCTTAGATGATGCAGCAGACATGTTAGGAACAGTAGGACCATTAAGTATGCTGCCAATGTTGTTAGCTTCTTTAGGTGCTGTCTTCACTAGCGCTGGTGTTGGTACTGTGATTTCTAATGCTGTAGGTACGATCGTCCCAGAAGGAAATGTAGATGTTGGAATCATCATCTATGCATTAGGGATGGTTATCTTTACGATCATCATGGGAAATGCTTTTGCAGCAATTACGGTAATGACAGTCGGAATCGGAGCACCATTTGTATTCAGTCAAGGAGCAAATCCAGCATTGATCGGAATGGTTGCTTTAACATGTGGGTTCTGTGGCACATTATTGACACCGATGGCTGCGAACTTCAACATCGTGCCAGTCGCAATGTTAGAAATGAAAGATAAATATGGCGTAATCAAGAATCAATTGTTTGTGGCTATCTTTATGTTAGTTTTCCAAATCGTGTATATGATTGTATTTAAATAGCATAAACTTTATAATAAGTAGTAGTCCATTAACAATAACGGAGGAATGTAAGATGAAAGTATTAGTAACAGGTTTTGATCCATTTGGTGGAGATAAAGTCAACCCAGCTTATGAAGCAGTGAAAAAAATGCCTGATGAAATCGCAGGCGCGAAAATCATTAAAGTTGAAGTACCGACTGTTTTTGCTAAAAGCGGCCAAGTGGTAGAAGAAGCAATCAAAAAACATCAACCAGAAATCGTTATTTGTGTCGGGCAAGCGGGAGGTCGTTCAGCTGTTTCTTTTGAACGTGTTGCGATCAACTTAGCAGAAGCTAGGATCGAAGACAATGAAGGAAACCAACCATTTGATACAGCATTGGAGCCAGACGGACCAGCAGCTTATTTCACTTTATTGCCAATCAAAGCGATGACGAAAAACGTTCATGATCATGGACTTCCAGCTTATATTTCTTATACAGCAGGAACCTTTGTCTGCAATGATATCATGTATCGTCTCCTTCATTTAATCAATACAAAATTTCCAACGATCCGCGGGGGATTCGTTCATGTGCCATTTTCACCAGATCAAGTGATTGATCGCCCAGTCGGCACACCGTCGATGTCACTAGATGATATTGCTGCTTCACTTACGTATGCTGTGGAAGCCGCTGTTACAAATAAAGAGGATATTTCTGGTAACGCAGGAACTACTCATTAATAAAGAGAAGATAACATCGGCTGGTAGATAAACGATATCTATCAGTCGATTGTTTTTTTGAGAGGAAACAATAAGTAGTGAAAGAATGGCAACAAGTACTTCAAGAATGGTACCCTAGAGAAATCAATAAGACTTATCCCATCAAGATATCGAAACAATATACCAGTAATCAAAGATGGGAAATCTATGAAAAACTGACAAAAGACCAAAGAAAGTTAGTCGATCAGCATCGACGTTATCTGATCAATTCGCGCTTCATGGAAGAAAACTATTTGGCAGCGACAGATTGGGTGTTTGAAGATTTTAAGATCAATCCTTTTTTTCGAACCCAAAGAAGGCAGCAAAAATTGTATTGTGATTGTGGAAGAGAACTGAAAGTACAGTATGTCGTCAAATCACCGAAGACTGGAAAACAGCTGAAATTGGGGATCAATCATTTTGCTGAACATCTCCATGTAAGTCCACAGATTGCTACGTCTATCAACCAAGGAATGACCAAGGTCGATCTAGCATTAGACGAACTTTTATGGCTGAAACAGCAAAACATTGAGTTCCCAGAAGATTTATGGCAAGAATATTGCTTTATGCTCTACCAAAATCGTAAATTGAAGAATCCTTATCTTCCAGATGAAAAGCTAACTAAACGACTAGCAGACTTCCGTTTGGCTAAAATGCCTATTTATATTGCAGATCATCAAGCATTGAGCCATGAAATCAAACAGATCGAAAAACAAATTACAGGTAGTACAAAAACATTTCACGTGAAAAAAGAACTATTTGATGACTTCTCTGATGCATTGGAAAAAGATGTTGAAGCATTTCTCCATCAATATAAAATCTTTTTACAAAAGGATTGGGCATCTATTTCAATCGAAGGCGGAAAGAAACAATCTATTGCCTTTTTTGAGGCATTTATTACAGCTTTGCGAAAAACAAAGCAAATGGTAGGAAGGCAACAAAAGACCGAAATCGAGAGATTGGCTCATGATCAACGCTTTATCCAGCCAGCAATCTATTTGTTTATCTGGGAACAGTATATACGCTATGGTTTTTCAGAAGGTTTTTTTGATAGTATTCCACGAGTGATGCGTAATGGTTTTTTGAAGGTATTACGAAAAGAGAAAAAACAAAAATCCCATGAGTTACAGAAAGGAACAGTACCAGGGCCCAAAATCGTGTCCAAAAAAAAGTGGGAGGAACTAGCACAATCGGTAAAGGAAAAAGGAACAATGCCAGTTTTGAAGCACCTAGAGCGAGAAGGCTACCAGTTATCAGATGAGCAACAAGAAGCATTACACTACTATCGAAGAATCGAACGCGTGGCTCGGCCTGATAAGGCCGAAATAAGACGATTGCTAAAAGAGTTACTATAAAAGAACAGTATGACATTGCAAAAAATCAGAATTTCAAATTGGAAACAATGAATTGCGAAGATTCCCATTTGAGTATCTCAAAAAGGGAAAGTGTGAGCAACAAATCAAAAAAATGCGGTAACCAAGGCTAGAAAAATTTCTAAGCCATGGTTTACCGCATTTTTTAGGAATATCTTTTCTCAAGAGGAAGTATTAAGCGTGTTGAGAGTAATAGTCCTCTTCCATTTTTTGCATCCGTTCACGTTCCTTTTGGTTATACCAAGGAGAAACTGTGAAAGCAAGTACATCATTCAATAAGTATACAGAACTATTGACGAACATTGCTAGACTTGCAGAACCATGGGTAAAAGAGATATACCATAGAACCATTTGAGCTAATCCAGAAGCCAACCACCAATAGTATTGATTGTTGTAACGTAAGAAGCTAATGACACCAGCAGATAAACTGATTGAAAAAGCAATTGCATCCACCCATGGGCGCGGATCATCTGTGTATGTGCCAATCAAGAAACCAGAAACGAAATAAACGATGATGGTAGCGATGATTGCAATGAACCAAATTTTTCCTGTAAATTTTCGGATTTTTGATGCCATGTTATGATTCCATTCTTTACTTAGTAATACTGGGATGTCTAAAGTAATCATATAGGCTATCTGTTCGCCGATGCTTAAGTAATTTTTGGCGGAAAACCCGACAATAATAAAGCAAATAGCAGATAATATACCTAAAATACCATTAACAGATTTGGCTGCATTGATCGATAAAATACACAATACACCAAGATTTGTTCCAATAAAGGCAACAATAGATAGCCAAGTGATTGGGTTGTTGACTAGTGTCATGATTTGACAACCAAGACTAAAAAAGAATAAATAATAATTTTGTTGTGGCCAGCCCTTTAGCTGATGTGCTAAAAAACGAAAATATGATTTCATCTATATAAAACTCCTTTAAACACTAAATGTAGTGTTTTTTAATTTTTGAAACACAACTTATTGTATTCTTTTCTAAAAAAAAATCTAGTCTTTCAATTAAAAATAATCTGTGTTATGATAACAATTGCTTGTTTTCTTGAGAATATCAAGAACTTTACATTTATAGAATGAAAAGACGAGGTCGGGACAGAAGTAGTTGCTTCTGCTTCCGCCGTTTTTTTGTTTTCTGAGAACAAAACGAGTAAAATAAAAGAATAACCAGTGAAAAGGAGAAGTAGTATGAAGTTTTCTGTTATTCATCATGTAGCAATAATTGTATCGGATTATCAAAAATCACGTGATTTTTATGTTAATAAATTAGGTTTTGCTATTATTCGGGAAAATTATCGGCCGGAACGCAATGATCATAAATTGGATTTGAAACTTGGCGAAGCAGAACTGGAAATTTTTGGGATGGCCGATGCGCCAAAACGCCCCAACTATCCAGAAGCATGTGGATTGAGGCATTTAGCTTTTAAAGTAGAGAACATCGAACAGACAATCAAGGAACTCAATGAAAAAGGGATCGAAACCGAACCCATAAGAGAGGATACGTTTACTGGAAAGAAAATGACTTTTTTCTTTGATCCAGATGGCTTGCCATTAGAATTACATGAGTGATGTAACAAAAATGTCACTTTTTTTTTAACTCATTCGATTTTTCTTTCGAAAAAATCCTGTTATCCTGAAAAAAAAGAAACAGGAGATAAGTGATGAAAAAAGTGATTTTTAGTTTAGCTATTATTGTAATTATCAGCATCACAGCGTCTTTAGGATTGTTGGATGCGACATTTAGCTATGATGATATCAGTGAACAGGATTATCGTATCTCATTGAAAAAGGCGACAACGATTTTTAAGGAGGAAGCACATCAAGAAAAAGTAGATGCTATCCAATTTATTACCAAAAAAAATGTAAAAAATCAAACAAATAACACCTTTGAATATCTATTCATCTATCAGGATCAAGTTGTAGTGATCGACCCAACAACGGGTAAAACAGAGATAAATCCAGTAGAAAAAAACGAAAAAAGGTCCTACATTACCTTTGATATAGATGCAGTTTCTAGTGTTAAAACACCGCAAGCCGCGATGAAAGAAGCATTGAAGCAATGCGGGAAAAAAAGAGCAAAGGCAAAAGACTGGCAGCTTTTGATCAAAAATAGCAAGCTCTATTATGAAGTTGATTTGTTGGATAATGAACGAACACACCGGTTGTTGATTAGAGCGTAAAGAGAAGTGTTATCACTTCTCTTTTTTTTGATATGAGAGTAAGCTATTTATGTAAAGGAATGAAAGGAAGTCGTTCAATTATGGAAAAATTGAAATGTCCAAATTGTGGAAAGAAATTTGCCTATGAAGAAGTCAATAATGTTGTCGAACATCAAGATAAAGAGATGCCTGTTGTTTGCCCGTATTGCCGTACAGAAGCTGCACGAATCGTTACACATGGTTATTTTGTGACACAAAAAATTGAAGATTATTTAAAATAACAACTTTGCTCTTTATTTTTCAGTATGATAAAATGAAAAAAAGGAGAGAAATAGATGATACGTTTTGCAAAAAAAGAAGATGCACACGAAATCGCACCTCTGATATTAGTTATTTTGAATGATATGGAACTGCCATTTTTACAAAAATATGGGACTGCGAAGACCCTCGAAATCCTAGAGGAAGCAATCACTGATCCTACTTATCGTTATAGTTATACGAGAGGGATCGTCGAAGAATTAGATGGGAAAGTAGCTGGAGTTGCCTATGGGTACACAGATGCAGATGAACCATTTATTGACAAGCCGCTAGAAAAAATCCTCAAAAAATATGGGATCGAAGAGACAGAGCAGCTATTTATCGATCAAGAAACATTTCCGAATGAATGGTACTTAGACTCAATCTCTGTCTCTGAGGAATTTAGAGGACATGGAATTGGTTCTAAATTACTTTCTGCTTTACCAAAATTAGCAGAAAAAGAAAAAAGAAAAGTGATTGGTCTGAGTGTTGATGAACAAAATCCCAAGGCAAAAAAATTATATGAGCGTCACGGGTTTAATGTAGTCGGTCAACGGATAATTAGCGGACATCTATATGATCATATGCAGAAAACGCTTGATTAAAGCGTTTTTTTTTATATAAATATAGTTATTTTTTAATTATCTAATGGAGAATGGAACAATTATCATATAATAAGTTTTTGAGCGGAAAAATACAGTTTCCGATCTTTTTTTTATGTAAATATATTGAAAAAAGCTGTTGCATTTTTTATTTTATTTATTATAAATCCCTATTTTATAGCCGTTAACATCATATTTTAATAGTTAAAGAATTTATGAAAATCACTTCAAATGTTTTAGATAAAGTCCATATAATTGTGTAAAAGATAAAAGGCCATGTAACAGCCCTTTTACGGTACAATGTTTTTAACCACAA
>NZ_QPTY01000099.1:0-1081 GCF_005236045.1 Enterococcus sp. VV15 | reverse complement strand
GAAGAAGGATTTTCTGTTAAAGAAGTTAGCCTACAGCTAGAAGTTCACGCTAATAGCTTGTATCGATGGGTTCAAGAAGTTGAAAAATATGGAGAAAGTGCGTTCCCTGGAAAAGGGAGCGCACTTTTTGATGCCCATTATGAAATAAAGAAACTCGAACAAGAAAATCGTTACCTAAGAGAGGAATTAGACTTATTAAAAAAGTTCCAGGTCTTCTTGAAGCCAAACAAGAAGTAAGATTTCAGTACTTAAAAGAACACAAAAATGAGTTGAATATCCGGAGAGCTTGCCAGACATTGAACGTTTCAAAAGCTGGTTTTTATGAGTTCCTTAAAAGAAAACCATCCAAAAGAAAAAAAGAGAATGAACTCTTGAAAGAAGAAATCGCTACTATTTTTCAGGAACATCATGGAAGATATGGAGCGATTAGAATAACAAAAGTATTAAATAAAAAAGGAATTCTTGTTAATCGAAAACGTGTAGGAAAGCTTCTCCATCAACTTGGTCTTTATGCTAAAGGCAGTACCTATAAATACAAGTATTATAATCGAAAATCGCCCTCTCTTTCACGACCCGATCTTATTAATCAAACGTTTAAGGCAACAGAAAAAAATAAAATTTGGTTAGGAGACATTACCTACATCCCTCTGAAAGAAGGAACACTTTATTTATCTGTATTTATTGATGTCTGTACGAGAAAGATTGTTGGATGGTCTATGTCACCTAGAATGAAAGATCAATTAGTTGTGGATTCTTTTCTTCAAGCATTTGGAAAAGAGCAGCCTGGACCAGGATTGATTATTCACACGGACCAAGGCTCACAATACACAGGTACGAAATTCCAATCGGTGTTAAGAAAAAAAGAAGCACGCGCTAGTATGAGTCGAAAAGGAAACCCCTATGACAATGCCTTAATGGAATCTTTTTATAAAACGTTAAAAAGAGAGCTGATCAATGATGCTCAATTCAACGATATCGATCAAGCTCAAATGGAGATATTTAAATATATTGAAACTTACTATAACACAAAACGCATACACTCTGCCCTTGGCTATCAATCTCCTAGAGCCTTTGAAAAAAA
>NZ_QPTY01000098.1:0-1088 GCF_005236045.1 Enterococcus sp. VV15 | reverse complement strand
AAATGTAATGACTGGTAAACTTTCAAAAGCTTCTGGATTAATAATGACTCCATTATTTTTAATTTCTCTTTCCTCATTCCCATCGTGTCGGAATACGAAGGGTTGACACTTAAAAATAAAATCAATATCTAGCCAATTTCTTTTCTTGTCTTTCGCAGAAATCTCACTGTATCCTAAAGCTTGATAATAATATTCATCGTATTCACTAATTATCAAAGGAGAATATACTTTATCTAAATATAGCCATGCAGCGATTTCTCTTAACTGCATGGCCATCGTTTTTTCTTGATTGCTGTATATACTCATCGGAATTATTTTTTCAATATCTTTATATTTTCCTCTGTCATATATAATATCCGAGTTCCTACCATCTACATTTATGAACTCCAAAGATGACTCTGGAAGATTGAAACTTATACCATCTCTAATGATCATTCCTAATTCAATGGATTTTTTACCTCTAAACTGAAAATATGGATATTTTAATAAATTCAAGCCAATCTCCCTCTCAATTGTTGTTCTGTTAATATAGCGAGCTTTCGAGCCGTTTCCTCAATAGATTCTTCATTAGATAAAATTACTTTTTCTATAGTGATATAAACTTTTGGCGTATCACCGTAGTCTTTTCTACTTCTAAAGTCAGTATTGTATGGGTTTGATAATTTTTTTAATGGTAAATCAAAACTAGCTATATCTGAGATTTCATAAGATAGTTTGTTATGCCATGAATCTCCAGTTAAACGATGAATATCCATATTATCTGAAATAATTCCTTGAATTTCATCAGCAATAGAAGTAACACTGTTCTTCACAGTGACAAATTGACTCAATAATCCTTCATTTAACCCTTTCATAATAGCATTACCCGCAGGGATCAATAACTTTCTATCGTAACTCAACGGTCCTTTATTTTCTTTAATCCATTCTGCAATCCCACTAACAAAACTTTTGACTTTTTCAAATCCTGCTTCTAATCCTTTTAGAAAACCCTCTATAATTGCCCATCCTGCGTCTAATAAAGCATCTGGAACAAATACACCTAGAATAGCATCCAATAAATTAAATGCTGCATTTCTAACGATCTCTTG
>NZ_QPTY01000097.1:0-1109 GCF_005236045.1 Enterococcus sp. VV15 | reverse complement strand
GAAAATATATTAAGTTTGATCAATGAGAGACCGGTAAAACATTGTATAGTATTTTACACAGGATTATGGACTTGACTTGGTTAATTGTACTAAAAATTTAAGAAATAATATAAATTTAATAATAAATGATTATAGAAAAGGAAGTACTCTAAATTTTCCTGCTAAATTTGAAAACTCAAATTATTTTCAAATTATGGTAAATAAATTGATTAGTGAACAGGAAAAGAATGGGGTCAGAGACATTCGTGTTATAGACTCACTGATAAAATTTAATTCATCAAAATTTCCACTCAACGAAGAAACTAGAAGTCGTATTTCTGAATATATTGATGACTATTGGAAAGAGATTGATGCTGAAAAAACACACGGAGTAATTCAAAATAAATTTAATTTAACTGTATCAATAGTTAAACAAGCGGATGATATAAAAATATCAGATGATAGTAATGAGATATCAGTCAGTATAAATGAGAAATTGTTGGAAGGATTAGAGTATGAACAAGTTTTACCGTTCATTACTAAATATATTATATTAGATAAATATCAACGTCTAAATTCTATTTCTAATCCGGTCAATCAAGATATTTCATTATTGAGTCTTTTAGGTAAAGACTTACAATCTTATGGAAACAATAATATAACGTTTGATCTACAGAATCAGGCTGAGAATTTAATTGTAGGATCAACAATAGACTATCTATATAGAAAAAAAGGTTTTGTGATTGAAGAAATATTAGCAGATTATTTTAACAGAATTAGGCAGAAGTCGCCCATCCTCTATAGGTGGGTGATGAATGCCGTTCGGTATGAGGGTTACCGTTGGTAACTCGAAGACCGACAACTAAGGCGTATTGCCTTTTTATTTTGTCCCATGTTACAATCAGTCTATACAAGAAATGAGTTGATATAACATGGAATTAGATACAAATAATCATTCAGTATTTCTTCTTTATTACCACCTTGTTTTAGTAACGAAATATCGTAGACAAGTGATTGATGATGAAATATCTGATTATGCCAAAACTACTTTTGAAAGAATTTCAGAATCGTATCACATTACTTTAGTGGAGTGGAATCATGATAAAGACCACGTTCATATTATGTTCAAA
>NZ_QPTY01000096.1:0-1156 GCF_005236045.1 Enterococcus sp. VV15 | reverse complement strand
GAAAATATATTAAGTTTGATCAATGAGAGACCGGTAAAACATTGTATAGTATTTTACACAGGATTATGGACTTGACTGACATAGAAGCGCCCATTACTATTAAAAAAATTTTTCAAAGTGTCTCAATGTTTTTATCTAGATCTAAAAAGTTTTCATAAAGAAAGACCACGAGCAACTTAATTAGCTCGTAGTCTTTGCGCAATTTTTTTAAATCAATCAGGCAAATAATTTAAAGAAGCCATCTTTGTAGTAAAAAAAGAAGCCAAAGATTTTTAAGTTTCTGACTCTTTTGAGTTCTAATTATTTCTTCCAGAACGAAGAATGTTATCTGCTTTATCTGCAATTGATTCTGTTAGAAGGACTGAAAAATTTATGCCAGCCCTTTTGCCTAGCTTATCCGCCCATTGAGGAATTGTTAAGGTTTTTTTGACAAGTTCTGTGTCTTTCAAATATTTGGCAACATCTACACGAATTAAAGTAGTAAAAGAATCATCTTCAACAGAAATCTTATTGATTGGTGTTGGTTCTGGAAGTAGATCTTCATGCTCAATATAATCTGCTAAAACCATACCTAACACCTCTTGTGCCATAGCAATTCCATAAGATATATCGTCTTCGTTAATTCCTGTGTAAGCACCTTGAACATCAGGAAATTCAATAAAGTACCCACCACCTTCTTCTGGGCTAAAAATAGCAGGATAGGTTTTTGCTAAAGGCTCACTTAACATTTCAGTCAATCCTTTCTTTAATCGAATGCGAGATTATTTCAATCCCGCATCCTTTAAAATTTTTCGCTCAAGTCCTCGGACAAGATCTTGATTGGCATGAACAGGAACAGTGATTCTAACACCATCCTTATAAAGATGATGATGAGATCCCTCTTGCCTTCGCTCAACCCAGCCATTTTTTTCAATAACTTAAGCATTCCTTTTCCCGTAAGTGGCATTGTGCACTATACCTCCTTACAAAATAATTATAACACGTATTAACACGTGTGTAAAGTGCTATCACTTTTAGGGTTCTGTTGCAAAGTTTTAAATAAAGAATAAAATCCCTTACGGTATCTATGATTTAATCTGGGATTCCCAATAATACCTTGATTTCAGTACAGACCGAAAACCCGAAGAGAGTGCCTTCTTTTCGGGTTTTCTTATAT
>NZ_QPTY01000095.1:0-1287 GCF_005236045.1 Enterococcus sp. VV15 | reverse complement strand
TATTGTGTAATGAGATTCATTATTTCTCCTCCTAAAAATTAATATCGTCGTCATTGTCATCTTCTGTATTATCGATTTTGGAAAGAAAAGCATACCCAAGGTATGCTGATCCTACCAAAAATAGAAACAAAAGAATTTTAGTTATAAAGAACCCCATGTTATTTCCCTGTTTCCCCTGTCACTACAGTGCCAGCTCCATTTACAGTTACCCAACCATGCTCTTTTCGAGCCTGAGCTTCTTCATATTTGATTAAGTTATCTGTTATAGATTCAGCAATCTTGCGGTTCGATTCAGCTTCTGCTTCTGCGGCTTTTGTCTTTTTGTATGCTTCGCTATCAGCTTGAGTTTTTGCTGTTTCTGCGTCTAATTTTGCTTTCTCATTTTCTTGACCAGCTCGAATGATTGCGTCAATTGATTTTTGCGTCTCTTTATCAACATCTGGAACACCAAGTGTTACATCTTCGACCTCAAAACCTTTTGATTCTACAGCTTTCGCAAAGTTCGTTAGTACCTCCGCTTCAACTTTAGAGGAATCTCCTGAAAGGACATCAAGCAGGCTGTATTTGGCATAAACTTCACGTGCTACTTTTTGAAGCTTAGATTTTAACCATCCACTTTCGATATCTTCCGAAGTGATATTTCCAAATTCTTTGTACATTTTTGCTGCTTTAGTTGAATCAACTTTGTAGTCATATTTGATATCAATCGTTGTTTTTTTACCGTCGCTTGTAGATACTGAAATATTTTTTGATTGGATAGTTTGCAAGCGAATTGGATATTGGATTACTTTGTCAACCCCTACAAATTTCACACCTTGTGTCAGTGCTTCATCTTTGATCCCCCCATTCATTGAATAGCGAACTCCTACATATCCATTGTCGATTTTTTCAAAAAATGTAAATCCGCCAATTACTCCAATACCTAAAATCACTGCTCCTGTCACACCCAATTTGATTAATTTATTTTCGTTCATTATTTCTCCTCCAAGTATTTAAATTTACGACCTTTAGAATCAACGTTTCCACGTCTAACTCTGCTCCAAATTGTTTTTTTATCAATACTAGTAACCTCAGAGAGTTCTTGAGCTGTTCCTGTCACCAGAATTCTTCCGCCTTGCCAGATTGCTATTTTCCGACCCACCCTTTTTCGTCTAGTCTTTTCTTTATTCTCTGTTAATTTAGCGATTTTCTGAACTTCTGCGACTACTCGCTCGTCATTTTCTTCCCACGCACGACTGTTCAAGCGCTCTAGCATCATTCGATATGCGACTTTGTTTTTCACTGATG
>NZ_QPTY01000094.1:0-1321 GCF_005236045.1 Enterococcus sp. VV15 | reverse complement strand
CCGAACACAGAAGTTAAGCTTCTTAGCGCCGATTGTAGTGAGGGGTTGCCCCTTGTGAGAGTAGGACGTCGCCACGCTGGTAATATTCCGGCATAGCTCAGTTGGTAGTAGCGCATGACTGTTAATCATGATGTCGTAGGTTCGAGTCCTACTGCCGGAGTTCTCATTTATGAGAAAGAGTAATGAGCTTCTTTCACTCGGGAGAGTTGTCCGAGAGGCCGAAGGAGCATGATTGGAAATCATGTAGATGGTTTATACTGTCTCAAGGGTTCGAATCCCTTACTCTCCGTAATAGAATTATCCTGGCCCGTTGGTCAAGCGGTTAAGACACCGCCCTTTCACGGCGGTAACACGGGTTCGAGTCCCGTACGGGTCATTAATTGAAAATATGGAGGTTTAGCTCAGCTGGGAGAGCATCTGCCTTACAAGCAGAGGGTCAGCGGTTCGATCCCGTTAACCTCCATAATGAATTGGTTCCGTGGTGTAGGGGTTAACATGCCTGCCTGTCACGCAGGAGATCGCGGGTTCGATTCCCGTCGGAACCGTCATTCTTTTTCAATTAATAAAATTTTAAATATTGGCGCGGTAGCTCAGTTGGTAGAGCAACGGATTGAAGCTCCGTGTGTCGGCAGTTCGATTCTGTCCCGCGCCACCATGGAGGAGTAGCGAAGTGGCTAAACGCGACGGACTGTAAATCCGTTCCTTAGGGTTCAGTGGTTCGAATCCACTCTCCTCCATTTAATAGGGGCATAGTTTAAAGGTAGAACAGCGGTCTCCAAAACCGTTAGTGTGGGTTCAATTCCTGCTGCCCCTGCCATGGCGAATGTGGCGAAGTGGTTAACGCACCGGATTGTGGCTCCGGCATTCGTGGGTTCGATTCCCATCATTCGCCCTTCTTTTTTTGGGGTATAGCCAAGCGGTAAGGCAAGGGACTTTGACTCCCTCATGCGTTGGTTCGAATCCAGCTACCCCAGTTCTATAATTTACTTTATAGACTGATAATAGTATAATGGCGGTATAGCCAAGTGGTAAGGCAGAGGTCTGCAAAACCTTCATCACCGGTTCAAATCCGGTTACCGCCTTAGTACTAATAAATCAACTTGCCGGCGTGGCGGAATTGGCAGACGCGCTGGACTCAAAATCCAGTGATCTCACGATCGTGCCGGTTCGACCCCGGCCGCCGGTATTGACTAAGATGAACCCATCTTAGTTTTTTATTGAGAAATAAAATAACATATCTTATTATGGCGAATGTGGCGAAGTGGTTAACGCACCGGATTGTGGCTCCGGCATTCGTGGGTTCGATTCCCATCATTCGCCC
>NZ_QPTY01000093.1:0-1450 GCF_005236045.1 Enterococcus sp. VV15 | reverse complement strand
GGAAGTGAAATGACCTCTTTTGTATCAAATATGAATTCTCCAGTACCTGCTGAAGCACATCCGTACCAATCTATATCAACAAATTCTTCTTTTTGTTCTTTCAATTCTCTATATTTTTGAAGAGAATGAATTTTATTGTTTTGCCCACGATCTTGCTGCTCTTCCAATTCATGTTTAGCAAAGTCATAGACTTTTTGTTGTCGAGGTGGGGTGAGTTGAGAAGAAGTCTCATTAATTAAAGATAAAATAGAGTTTTTTGTATCTATTTTGTCAGCACCGAATAATAGAGTTTCAACGTCAGTATCAAAAAAAGTAACTATTTGTTCTACTTCTTCGATTTTTGGATATCTTTCTCCAGAAATCCATCGGGAAACAGTAGATTTATTACGACCTAAATAAGTTCCTAATTCTTCCATAGTCATATTTTTTTCTTGACGAAAAAAGTCTAACATTTTTCCGAATTTAATTTCTCTTTTCATTATATTGTGTCACCACCTTTGATTACAAGTATATATTCACATAAATCAAAAGTAAATAAAAAAGTTTACAAAAATGCAACCTAATTGTTGACAAAAATGCAACAAAAGTTTATTATGAAAATGTAATCAATAAGGAATGAGGTGATAACGTGAGCAAAGCAACTTTTAAGCCATTGGATAATTTAATAGAAGAGAAAGGATTACGTTATAATTTTGTTGCAAAAAAAATGGGTATTAATCCTAGTTATTTATGGCAAATGAGATGTAATTTATTTAAGATGGACATCAATCATATGGAGCTTTTAGCAGAAATATTAGGTGTTGATTTTTTTGATATATATGAATTACGAAAAAAATTTGAACAAGAAGTTTCCAAAAATGCAACTAGAGGTTTGAATTCAATCAAACAACCGGCGTAGGAGGTGTACTCGTGGAAACATCAAGCGAATTAGCAGGATTGATTGAAAAGTTAATTGAAGAAAAAGTAGATGAAAGAATACAAGTACTAGAAGCTACTTATTTTGCTAAGTCAAAACAAACTCTTTTTACCATAAAGGAACTTGCTAATAAATGGGACTGTTCAGAAAAAACAGTTGATATTTATTTAAAGCAAGGGGGAGTCGAACCAGTTGATAAAAGCGGTCGATGCTACCTGTATGATTTAGCCGAAGCTGAAAAAGCAAAACAAAGTTATACCAAAAAAGTTTTAGTTGATCAAAAGCTAAATTATCGTATGAGAGCCATGTAAAGTCTACACGCACCACTTCCGAAAAGAGGAGTTGCGATTTCCTTCAAAAATTACAAAAAACAAAACTAAATTCGCACATATACCTACTTGCATGGGCAACTCCTCTTCTTGGAGGTGGTGACGGTGAGATACGAAGGAGGGTTGACATGAAGAAAGAAGAGAAAATGGGAATTTTAAATGAAGAAAATTACACAAGATTAATCGTTGAAACAGAAGAAGGTGA
>NZ_QPTY01000092.1:0-1462 GCF_005236045.1 Enterococcus sp. VV15 | reverse complement strand
GAAAATATATTAAGTTTGATCAATGAGAGACCGGTAAAACATTGTATAGTATTTTACACAGGATTATGGACTTGACTATGTTTTACAATATCAAAGTATTTTTTTATTATTGTTTGAAGGTATGCTTGAGTGAAAGAAGGAGAATAAATGGTAAAAAATAAAAGTGGGAGTATCATTGCTATTGTGGTGCTGTTTCTTAATCTATTGGTGTCAATCCCGGTTGTTGCAGAAACATATCTCCCACAAAATCCTAGAAATATCCATGCGGATCTAACAGGAAATTATGGTGCATTAGGCATTGCTTCTCAATTCCATGTTTTTTCAAAGGAAAAAACTACTATCAACGCGCACACAAATGGAAATGTAGCAACGAAAGAATTAGATGCGAATAATAATTTTGGTACAGATATCATCAGTGGAGACTTGCAATTGGAAATCAATTATGTTCAAGTGACTGACTCATTGATTGGTTCCTCACTGACTTCAGGAAATGATAATCGTGTGAATAAATTTGTTGTGGGAGAAACGGTAGCCACAGGATCAGAAAATGATAAAGCAGTAATTAATGGTTCAAGAATCGATCATTTGACTCTAGAAGAGTTTTATCAAGATCGTCCTGGACAAACATACATCGATTTTGCTTCAGAATTCGCACAACTTGTAAGTAGTTCAGATTTACTGATGTCAATGACCCCGACACAAACATTTACATCTGCTGATTTTCCAGATATGAACAATCGAACGATAGTTTTGACGGGAAACGATGACTCTAATTTTATCTTGGCAAACGTTGATGCCTCAGTGTTGCAAGGTAATACACCATTAAATATATCTAATCCGGAAAATAAAGTGGTTGTACTGAATGTGATCAATGCTCCGGCAGATTTTAGTGTTCAATCACAAATCCATTATAATGGACGTAACAATCAAGAAACAGAAGATTTCTCTGATGCCAATCTTTCTTGGAACTTTGGTAGTGCACTACCTAACTTGACGATTGCTGCACCATTCCAAGGAACGATCATTGCACCAAATACAGATATCACAGTCAATCAAAATATGGATGGAACAATCATCGGTAACAATGTGGTCTTAAATGCATCAACGAATCGTTGGGATCCAAATGAAATTTTCCCAGTTGATATTCCTGACCATTCAGATTCATCAAGTACAACGGAACCAAGTACATCAGATTCAACAAGTAGTACAACAGAACCAAGCACATCAGATTCAACAAGTAGTACAACAGAACCAAGCACGTCAGACTCAACAAGTAGTACAACAGAACCAAGTACATCAGAATCGACAAGTAAAGTACAACAGAACCAAGTACGTCAGATTCAACAAGTAGTACAACGGAACCAAGTACATCAGATTCAACAAGCAGTACAACAGAACCAAGCACATAAGAAGAACCAAGACCGACAGAACCAGAAAGCACGGCGGAAGCGCGCCGTCGGCG
>NZ_QPTY01000091.1:0-1478 GCF_005236045.1 Enterococcus sp. VV15 | reverse complement strand
GGAAGTGAAATGACCTCTTTTGTATCAAATATGAATTCTCCAGTACCTGCTGAAGCACATCCGTACCAATCTATATCGACAAATTCTTCTTTTTGTTCTTTCAATTCTCTGTATCTTTGAAGAGAATGAATTTTATTGTTTTGTCCAGGATTTTGCTGCTCTTCCAATTCATGTTTAGCAAAGTCATAGACTTTTTGTTGTCGAGGTGGGGTGAGTTGAGAAGAAGCTTCAGTGATTAGAGATAGTAGAGAGCTTTTCTTTTTTTCTACATCGAATCCCATTAACCACGGTTCGCTGACACCTAAAGTTTTAGCTAATAAAACTAATTTCTGTTGATCAGGGTTAGATTTACCACTAACATATTGAGATAAAGCGCTTTTTCCCATTTTAATACCTAATTTTTTTTGAAATGGCAAAGATTTATTTAGAATATCTATTTGTTTTAAATTTTGCTCTCTCATAATTTGTTTTAATCTTGTTGAAGTATTTTCTCTCATAAATCTATTCACCACCTTTTGTTTGTATTATATATAGTATTGAACTTAAATTCAATAAAAAAAGTTTAATTTTCTTGAACTTTTTTTATTGACAAGTAAATTTCAAGGAGGTAAGATATAAATATAAAGTTCAAATAATTTGAACAAAAAAGAGGGGGGAGCTAGTATGTCTTTTGATTATTCGAAGTTGACAGGTAAAATTATTGAGTTATATAAAACTCAACATAATTTTTCGATTGCTATTGGATTATCAGAAAGAAGTTTGTCTTTAAAATTGAATAATAAAGTTAGATGGAAAGACACAGATATTAAGAAGGCATGTGAATTGCTTGGTATCGATGATGAAGATGTAGGTGAATATTTTTTTAAACAGAAAGTTCAAATTATTTGAACTATAAGTGTACTAGTTGAAACATTAAAAGTACTTTTTTACTAACGATGTCAAACAACCAGCGTAGGAGGTGTAATCTATGCAACTAAACATTCCAGATGAAATAGTTCAAAACGAATTAGCAAGCAATATTACTTTTATTGTTTTAAAAGAAATTGAAAAGCGATCCAGCTTGTTGACTAAAACTGTTGAATTACCACCTTACCCGAATAAGTCTCAAGTAAAAGAAATATTGAGAATTGGCGATGATAAATTAAGCGGTTGGATTTCAAAAGGTTTAAAGATTCAACAATGGAGCGAACAAGATATTCGAATTGAACGAAATGAATTACAACGATTTTTAAAAGAAACTTTTGAAATTTAACTATTTAAATTTGTTCTACACGCACCACTTCCGAAAAGAGGAGTTGCGATTTCCTTCAAAAACTACAAAAAACACAGCACATATACCTACTTGCATGAGCAACTCCTCTTCTTGGAGGTGGTGACGGTGAGATACGAAGGAGGGTTGATATGAAGAAAGAAGAGAAAATGGGAATTTTAAATGAAGAAAATTACACAAGATTAATCGTTGAAACAGAAGAAGGTGA
>NZ_QPTY01000090.1:0-1491 GCF_005236045.1 Enterococcus sp. VV15 | reverse complement strand
GCTGTAGAAGGTGGAACCAAGGAGTAAGATGCCGTTACCTTCGGTTCCCTAGGTTGACCTACTCTACATCTAGCTGATAGATATGCTGAAAGAAATACAGCGACATTATATTTTGTGCGTTCCATATCCACATCTTTTACTTCTGGTGTCTCATACCTCTTCACATCGAAAAGTACCATCCTGATTCCCCCAAATATGATATAATACTTGTGTCAGAAATATTATTCACAGTCGGAGGAATCCGGCTTTTTTATTTGTCATCAGATAATAGATCGACAATTTCAGCATATTTTGTGTCTTTCAGCATGATTTTTAGTTTATGATTTTCTTTTTTGAGATTAGTTGTTTCATTGCTTAGAGAAACAACTATCAAAAGTAGAATAACTATTACTGTGATACTTATGATATTTGTAATCATGATTTAATTACCTCCACATCAGCCAGTCGAGCCACTGCTAAATTCCCTTTACTCTTAGCTAGCCATCACGCTTCCTCCTGTCCCAATCCCCATTGCGCGAATGCTGCTAGAACTTCAAATTTTTGTTTTTCTTTTAGTTTTTCCCATGCTTTTATATAAGATGCCAAACCAGCACCTATTTCTAATTTTTCATAGACATCTTCTGTGAAACTCCACAGTGTGTATTGAAGATTATTTTCCGAAATTTCATTCTTTAAATAATCCAACACAATTTTCTGGTTGTCGTTGAGTTCTGTTTCTTCTAGCGCCTGAACATTCGCTAGTGCATAATTGAAACCTTCCAAAAAATTATGATTTACTATTTTATGTGGATCACTATTCTCGTTACACTCTTTTTCAAGTCTATCTGATTCTGCTTTTAGCCATTCCAGCGCCTCGCTCATTCTTCCGCCACCTCTTCCACTGTTCCTCCGACTTCAATAGCATCCATTTCGGCTTCTTCTCTAGTTTCATATTTAACACGTTGAGCTAACGCATCAGGAGCATCATCAATAACATATGTCACCTTAGTTTCATCCCAACCAGAAAAATATCCTTTGCCAATTTTCACGCAGTACAACGGCTCTTTCTCGACCTCGTAGTCCCCTGTTACAAAAGCTTGAACTGCTATAAGATATCTACGATTATTTTCTTCTACTTCATCATCGAGGATCCATTCCGCAACTTTTTCTTCAAGAACACCAGATTCTTCATACAACCATTCAGCAGAAAAAATATCTGCAGCATGCTCTCCTTCATTATCTTTAATATATTCATCTAAAAACATAGGCACCACTGGCTTCTGCGGTTCGTCTAGTTGCTTTAAATCAGCAATAAATTCTGTAAAAATACCTAATTTAAGTTTCTCTTCACTTTGATTTCTATTAGGACAATATGGCCTTAACTTATCTCTTTCTGTAGTATATTTATCAATCAATTCCTGTTTATTCATCGCTGTCCTCCAACAACTCAGGATTCTCATATATATTTCCGATGACTTCGTATTCATACCCAGCCTCATTACGCTTGAATAC
>NZ_QPTY01000008.1:0-85256 GCF_005236045.1 Enterococcus sp. VV15 | reverse complement strand
CAAAAATTGAAAGCATGGGCTTCTAAGTTGAAAAGGAATCAAATCGACTTTTACAATGAATCGCTAGATATGTTTCAACAAACAAAAGCTGGAGGTGGAGCGTATGACGTAAATGGTTATGCTTCTGTGACAGAGTTTCACTTGGATGGATCAGAAAATCCTAACGCTGAAAATGGCCATGTGATTATCAACGCTCGATTTAAAGCGGATAGTAATGATCTTGCGATTGCGAAAGTGATTGAGAAGTATGTTGGATTGTGGGGATCATCGAAACCTACTGGTGTGGTAGGAAGATCAGACTTATTAAACTGTAATGTTTTTGCAAATCGAGGTATTTCTTATCGATTGGTCGAATTAGGATTCATTACGAACAAGCGGGATATTGATGAGCTAACAAAAAATCTTGATGCGATCGCGAAAGGGATAGTTGAAGCCATTACAAGCGAATCTCTGAGTGGAGCTACTTCTTCTACAAATGCAGTATCAAAACCACAAACACCATCCGACCATGACAAAGCAGTAGCAGCAAGTAAAGCTGTTCATCAAGGGAACGCATGGGCGAAACTAGAAAAGTTCAATGAAGTAAGTAAAGGGAAAAAACGAATTGCAGGATGGCTGGTACCAGATAAACCAGAAGGTGTAATTGGTAAATTTGCATATATCTTAATTATGGAACATGGTACCACAAAAGAAATCACTCGTGTGGCTTCGCAAGGAATCAAACGACCTGACGTGAAGAAAAATTATGGTTACAAAGGTGGCGATGCCTTGGGAATGGACGTTACTGTCGATTTAGGTTGGGTGAAAAAGGGCACAAAAATCGATGTCATTTTCCGTCGTTGTAACCAAGCAAATGGTGAAGGTGCAGTAAATGATGTGCGGATTAAGGATATATATTTAACTTTATAAATATAAATAAAAAGCTCCTCGTTGAGGAGCTGTACATAATCGTATTGACAATTCTAAAAAATGTTCGGTAAAATATATTTATTATCGCATATGTTCACTATCATTACTAGTCACACTCCAAAATTATGCGATAATAGGTTTGTTGCCGCAAACTCTTTCTTTTGTCACATAATGGTGGCAACAACCTGTACCCTTAGCTCAGTTGGTCAGAGCAGACGGCTCATAACCGTCCGGTCGTAGGTTCGAGTCCTACAGGGTACATAATTAATTTTAGCTTGATATAAAACAAGATTGCATATCTATTTAACCATTTTGGTGTTTTTGGTTAAATAGATATGCTTTTTCAGATTATATAAAAAGAAGCGAAGGACAAATTATCCGAAAGATAATTTGTCCTTCACTTCTTTTTTGTTCTTAAAATCTATAACATCAATGTTATATTCTTTTAAAGATTCGATATTATTTAATGTAGTACTTTTACTAATATCTAAGTCACCAATTAATAGATTAAGACTTTCAGCTTCTTGATAGTATTTTTGCCTATACTCAGCAGTATCAACTAGAGTAGCAATAGCACTTTCAATAGTATTTCTTCTAAGTGAATTATGGACTTTTACTAATTTTGTTCCTTCGGCTGTTATGAATCCAAAATCTATTCTGTGTCCAAGTTGTGATTTACCAGTAATTGAGAAACTTGGAATTTTTTTAAATTCTTTTTGATTATTATTAAAGTAGTTTGTAACTTCTTCTAAAAATAACTCAGATACTACAGTTTTCCGTACAAAAGTTAAATCATTGACTTTTATAAGTATTTGAGTCATATCATGTATTGTTTGTCCAGGTTTTTTTAAGTCCAATTTTTTAAAAATTTCATTATCATGAGTTAAACTAGCATTCTCAAAATTTACAATGGATTTAAGCATATTGTTCCTATATGTTTTGTTTCTTGATATACAAATTCCGTGACTTTCTAAGTTCCAAGCGGTATAACCTTCATCTGAAATAATAAGATGTCCATCTTTATTTTTTATAACGAATGATATGTTATCACCAAAGTTATCTAAATATGGAGTTTGGATATCTATGGAACCTTTTTCATCAATGTCTTTAAAATTATAGTTTGTTTTAACCCAGTCAATATAACTTGCAGCTATTCTTTTTGCATCCATATAATCCCCTCCTTATATTTAGAATAAAGTTTCTTGGTTAGCTAGTTCTATTATTATATTATCTTGTTTTTCAATATTTGCAAATTGACAAATATCATTAAACAGTTTAAAGAAATCATCGGTATTTGAAATATTTTCAAAAGGAAGCGGAAAACATTTATAATGCGTATATGAATCTCCCGTTATTTGTCTAGTGTAAAATTCTTCTTCGGAAAATATGTTTATTCTATTTCCGTATACTTTTTCTCCGTCAGCATTTTTATGGAACCCATTATTAAGATTAACTCTGAAAAGAGTATGTTTTGTGTCGTTATCCATAAAGTGTATAGTTTTTTTACTAATAGAAAAGTGATACCTTAAAGTGAAAGCATATTTTCCTTCAAAGGATTTTAATGGAATAATTCCATTCGAATTTTCTGATAAATATATTTCATGGCGTTTCAAAGTCGTTTTGAAAATCTTAATTAGATGTTGTGCTTGTTCATCTGTTAAAAGCAGTTCCATTTCAATGATCCTCCGAATAATATACTTACATAATATCATTTTGATAGAAAAAATAAAAGTTGTGATTAAATAGGTAGAATTTTGTATTTATAAAGATTCATTAACAACTTTTATCTTTTTATAAGGAATCATCGTCTCACATGAGACATATACAAAAAACACCTTATTGTATTGTGCGCTATATCATAGGGGAAAATTTTTATCGGAATTATTGATATCTAATCAGTATATTTTTCAGGATCAACAAAAGTATACTTTACATAGTCAAACCGTTTATGTTTTGCTCTGACATCTGGGACATTGGTTACTCACATTAATTCCTCCTAGATATCAGTTTGCTACTATATATTAGTATTGTATCAATAATGACCATACTTTGACCATACTTTGTAAATAAAAACAGAATTATTCAGAAAGTGGTCGCAACCGAGAACCTTGCTTTTTCAAGACTTAGCTTTAACTAGAATTAAGTAGAAAGGGTTAAAATAAAAACAGTAAAATAATCACTTTTGATTGTTATGAGCTAGAATCTTTGTTATGAGGGTTCTAGCTTTTTTGTTTGGCTTTAGGATGAAAGGACAGAAACCAAATTCCAAGAAACAAACAAGGACTTGCTGATCCAATCTTTAGGTTGGCTGTTTTTTTTTATATGTATGGTACACTAATACATAATCAGTGTTTTGGTAGGTGAAAAAATGAAAAGTAAAAAATTACAGAAAGTATTGATCGCGCTGGGTATTTTGCTGATCCTTTTTTTAGGGTACCACTTGTATTTGGAATACCAATCAGATATCCATCTGTTAATTGATCCTAAAGCAAATGAACAACAATTGTTGCATAGTGTACGCTCCCATGGTCTTTCTGCGGCAGTGATCCTGATTTTGTTGATGGGGATCATGTGTGCTGTTCCAGGAGTACCTACTGCAGTCATCGGAGTGATTGTAGGGCTAAGCTATGGTCCTTTTCTTGGTGCATTGATCAATATTGTAGGGAATGCTTCTGGGAATATTTTAGCGATTTCTCTTATGCAATATTTGAAATTAGTTGACCATTCTAAAAAATCAAATCGTTGGGTCAAAGCGATTCGTAGCATGAAACACCCAAAAATCGGGATCATGGTGGGATACATGGTGCCGATCATTCCTTCATCGGTGATCAACTTTGCAACGACGACGTTGAATTTACAAGTTCGAGAAATTTTGATGTCGATCATTGTTGGGGTGATCCCATCTTCTGTTTTGTATGCGTGTGGAGGAGAGGCTTTATTTCATGGATACAGTAAAACAGCATTGCTCTTGATTGCAAGTGTGTTGATTTTGACTTTGTTGATTGTAGTTATCTATAAAGACCATAGAAAAAAACAAGTAGAATGAATTTTTTTCTTGTATAAAGATTTCAATAACGAATGTTTGTTTTGTATCGATAAAAGATTGGTTGTGCTAGACTTTCCTGTTTCCTATTTTTTAAAGAAGTTGTAAACTAATAAAGGAAATGGGGGAAATAAATGGAAAAAAACGAACAAACACCGTTAACACGCTCGCTGATTTTACTTTTGTCGATCACATGCGGCGTAGTTGTAGCGAATATGTATTATATCCAACCGATTGGAACGAAAGTAGCGACTAGTCTGTCCGTCAGTACGAGTGCCGTCGGAATCTTGACGATGTTGACTCAACTTGGTTATGCACTAGGATTATTATTTTTAGTTCCGTTAGGTGATGTTGTTGATCGACCTAAATTGATTATTCGGATGGCAGCGTTATCAGCAATTTCATTATTAGCAGCTTTTTTTGCGCCATCATTCACGTTGTTTGCTTGTGCGTCATTCTTGATTGGTTTATTATCTATCGTACCGCAAGTCATTATTCCGTATGGAGCGGTTCTAGCTGGGCCAAAAGCAAGAGGAAAAGTGATGGGGACATTACTGAGTGGTCTCTTAGTGGGAATCTTGCTTTCTCGAACTGTTTCGGGGATCGTAGCGAGTCTTTTCTCATGGCGGATGATTTACTTATTTGCATTAGTCTTGGTTGCTGTTTTAACAGGACTGTTATATTGGAAAATGCCAAGAACGACAGTAGCAACGACGAAAACAGTTTCTTATGTGGACTCTTTAAAAAGCTTGCCACATTTAGTAAAAACACAACGTTTGCTACGAGAAGCAGCTATCAGCGGTTTCTTTATGTTTGGGACATTTTCGATTTTTTGGTCAACGTTGATTTTTTATATCAGTAGTCCGGCGTATCATTGGGGAACTTTTGAAGCTGGAATCTTAGCTATATTTGGCTTATCTGGGGCTGTAGCAGCACCAATTGTTGGGCGACTAGCAGATTCCTATTCAGAACGCAAGATCGTAGGTATGGGCTTGGCTATGCAAACGATTAGTTTTATTGCTTTATTTATTGCAGGTGATTATTTGGTTGTATTATTGTTAGCGATCATCTTGTTGGATGTTGGGAACCAATTTGGACAAGTGGCGAATCAAACGAGAGTACAAGGTTTGGGAGAGGCAGCAAGCAATCGTAACAATACTATTTTTATGTTTATGTACTTTATTGGTGGAGCAGCTGGTTCATTGCTTGGTACTACAATGTGGCAACAATATGGTTGGACAGGCGTAACACTGGCTGGAATTGCTTTCCAATTATGTGCTTTTTTCTTTCAATATGTTGTTTTTAGGGAAAAAACGTATCAAGTATCCTAGTTGTGATCAACCAACGCATTTTTGCCAAAATAAGATAAGAGGTTAGGACAAAGCGTAAAGCTTTCTCCTAACCTCTTGTTTGAATAGAAGGATATTCGTTTATTATAAGCCTTCGATCTCGATGACTCTATCTGCTAGATCTTGGTAAAATTCTTGTTCATGGGAAACAATGATGACAGTACCAGGGAATTTTTGGATCCCCTTTTGCAAACTATCCTTAGTTTCATGGTCGATATGATTTGTCGGTTCATCAAGAATCAATAAGTTTCCTTGATTCATCGTCAATTGAGAAAGCTTGACTTTTGTTTGCTCCCCACCACTGAGGGTTGATAACGGTTCACTGGCTAATTGATTGACAAGCCCTGATTTAGCTAATTGGCGTCGTAACTCCTTGATCGTTGCCTTTGGAAATTGGGCACTTAAATATTGTAAAGGAGTCTCTAAAGGTTTTTCCCAATGGAGATCTTGTGAAAAATAATTGATTTTCGTATTATCAGGAAAATGATAATCCCCATCTAACTGTGTGATTTCTCCAATCAATGTTTTTAGAAGCGTGGATTTACCAATCCCGTTAAATCCTCGGATAGCTACTGTTTCACCAAAACGAATCGTTAGATTGATCGGCGCCAGTAAAGGACGTTCATAACCGATAACTAAATTAGTTGTTTCAACAGCAAGAGTAGTCACGATCGGTGCAAATGGGAAATCAAAAATCGCTTTAGCTGCGGAAGCAGGTGGTGTCAAGCGTTCGATTTTATCTAGCTGTTTCTGGCGACTCTTCGCCATCGTAGAACGTGAACCAGCTTTATATTTACGGATATAAGCTTCTGTTTTCTCGATCTGCTTTTGCTGTGCATGGAATTGGCGCAAATAGCTTTCACGATTTTGTTCTTTTTGTTTCAATGCCTGCTTTAGATGTCCCGTATATTTTGTGATTTTACCAAATTCGATATCTGCGATGTGAGTAGTAATCTTGTCTAGAAATTCTTGGTCATGTGAGATGACAATATATGTTCCTTCAAATTCTTGGAGAAACTGTGTCAGCCATTGGATATGCTGGTCGTCTAGATGGTTGGTTGGTTCATCTAGAATTAAGACATCTGGGGTCTCCAACAATAATTTTGCCAAGATGACTTTCGAACGTTGTCCGCCACTAAGATTTTTTAGAGGGGTATCCAGACCTAGGACATCGATCCCTAAGCCACTGCTCATCTCTGCTACCAAAGTATCGATTTGATAAAAAACCCCCTGATCTAGTTCTGTTTGTAACTTTCCTGCTTTTTCAAGGAGATTATCATCGAAATTCTCACCATATTCTTGATATAGTTCAGCTATTTTTGCCTCTTTTTCAAAATACTTTGAATAAGCTGTTTTTAGAAATTCTTCGATTGTTAAGGTTTCATCTACCTCTACATGTTGATCTAAATAGCCTCGGTGGGTATTTTTTTGCCAATGGATCTGACCATCATCAGGCAAGATCTCGCCAGTGATGATTTTGATCAAGGTACTTTTACCAGCACCATTTTGTCCAATCAAGCCTAGGTGTTCGCCGGCATTGACTTGTAGCTGAACATTTTCATATAAAATTTTATCCCCAAATTGCTGGGTAATATTTGTTAAAGTTAAAATACTCATTGTGATTTCCTTTCTAACGATGAGGAAGACACTTTAAAACTCAATTTCAAGGGAAATAGTTAAAATGATTTGGGAAATATTTCTCGTATTTTCTCTAAAAAGAGTAAGGTAAAAGAGGTTGGAACAGAAAAAAACTCTGTAGATTCATACTTTCGGCCTAGACTCTTGTAAAATAGTTGAATAAAATGCAACCAGTCTAAAAAACATCGTATCTAATGAAACGTAACACGGGCAGGAAGGCATTGTCAAGAAAATACAAAAAGTACGATATTTGGTCTATACTAATGTTGTAAAAATAAAAAAAGAATGCTATAATTGGGCTATACCAAAAACAAAGGAGTAGTCGTTATGGAAATCATTCGTGTGAAAAACGCTGAAGAAGGCGGAAAAAAAGCTTTTGAAATTATCAAAAAAGGTATGGATAATGGTGCTACGGTTTTAGGACTTGCGACAGGAAGTACGCCAATCACATTATATAAAGAAATGACTTCAAGCGATCTAGATTTCAGTAACATGACTTCTGTAAACTTGGATGAATATGTTGGACTAGGTGGGGATGATGACCAAAGCTACCGTCACTTTATGAATGTCCAATTGTTTGATAAAAAAACATTTAAAGAAACTTTCGTTCCAAATGGAAAAGCGGACGATCTTGAAGCAGCTTGCAAAGAGTATGATGAAGTGATCGAAAAACATCCGATCGATATCCAAATCTTAGGTATCGGCCAAAATGGTCATATCGGTTTCAACGAACCAGGCGCACCATTTGATGGGAAAACATCCGTAGTTGATTTAACTGAATCAACGATCAATGCCAATAAACGTTTCTTTGAAAAAGCAGAGGATGTTCCGACTAAAGCTGTTTCAATGGGCGTGGGTTCAATTCTTAAAGGAAAAGAAATTGTTTTACTTGCATATGGCGAAAACAAGGCAGATGCAATCAAAGGAATGATCGATGGACCTGTAACAACAGATATGCCAGCCAGTGCATTACAAAATCACGACAATGTCATCGTTATTATCGATGATGCTGCTGGAAGCAAATTATAAGCAAACTTTTCAAAAACTAAAAAAGAGGGTGTGGCAAACGTCTTGTCACGCACTCTTTTTTTCTACCAGAAATCAGTCTTTTTTGTTTCCATCTTTCAAACATGATATATTGAAGTAGAGGGTGTTGAAATGAATGATATGATATTAACTATTCCAGAAATCATCCTGAGATTGGGGATTGCATTACTATTTGGTGGAGCAATCGGGTTTGAACGACAATACAAAAATAGACCGGCAGGCATGCGTACGCACATTTTAGTTTGTATTGGTGCGTGTATCATCGCACTGATCCAAGTGGAAATCGCTAGTAAAGCAATGCGTGATGTGTTAGAATATCCGGAATTAGTTGGAACGATCCGGTCAGATGAAGCACGTCTGATTGCTCAAGTAGTCAGTGGTGTCGGATTTTTAGGTGCAGGAACGATCATCGTCACTAAGCAGTCTGTTACAGGTTTAACGACCGCAGCGTCTTTATGGGCAATTGCGGGGGTAGGCATTGCGATTGGTATGGGGTTTTATGCGATTGCTATTATTAGTTTTATCGGAATTGTGCTTGCATTGACAGTCGTCAAAAAAATTATCCATGTTCCAACGACTAAAAAGCTGGAGATCCAATTTATCCACCGAAAAGAAACGAAAGATTTTCTGGCAGATTATTTTGAAAAACGCGATATTATTATCGAAGATGTGAATTTTGACGTGAAATTTGTAGAAGATTATCGAGTATATAAAAACATTTATACGATAAATTTACCTAAAAACATGACTTACGCAGAAGTGATTGAAGAATTATCGACTTATAAAAATATCACAAAACTTCATTTGGTGAGCATTGCTCAGTAAAGTTCATTCTGTATCAACTAAATAAAAAAAGGACAAAACAAAAAGCATGGGGCTTCAAAAATTATTCATTTTTTGAGGGTCTTAGGGCTGAATGTTTTGTCCTTTTTGTTGATTGTAATGATTGAATAAGATAAAAGTTAAAATTTCTCATAAAATAGCGCTTTAATTTAATGGGAATGATAGAATAGACTTATCAAAAGTTGGAGGAGATGTATGTATTCAAAATTTAAAGAATCAAAATTATTATTCTGGACTGTTGAACTGGTATTGACGATTATCGGTGTCTTTTTTATCATCCAGATGCCGAATGTCTTTAGTCCAGTTTTAAAAATGATTTCAGCAATTGTCTTGCCGTTATTAATTGCTGGCTTCTTTTACTATATGTTTAATCCGGTAGTTTCATTTTTGGAAAAACATCGGATACCAAGAGTGTACGGGTACATCTTGGTATTAATTGTAGTGATCGTGGTTACAGTATTAGCAATCATGAATGTGATTCCTCAATTGGTCGAACAAACGATTCAATTAACACGAAGCTTACCAACCTACGCTGAAGAAACGAGTAAATGGCTGAATGAAGTGGCACAAAGAGAAGAATTTAAAAATTTCAATCTAGAGGAACAGTTAGCTTCTGCAAACTTATCTCTTAGCAATCTCTTCAATATCGCATTGGTAAGTTTGACAAGCAGTGTATCAAAGATCATTTCTTTCATGCTCCAGTTTTTTATTCTATTATTTACAGTGCCATTCATTTTATTGTTCATGTTCAAAGATGGACATAAATTTATTGACGCACTTTCAAAATTTTTCCCACAAAATATACGTGGTGAGTTGCGGCAAACTGTGAGAGAACTGAATGATACTTTATCGGCATATATCAGTAGTACGATCGTAGACGCAGTGATCATCGGTGTATTGAGCTTTATAGCAATGACGATTTTTAATCAGCCGTATAGTTTGTTACTCGCTGTATGTTGTGGGATCACGAATATCATACCTTACGTGGGACCATTCATTGGCGCGGTTCCTGCAGTGATCGTTGGCTTATTTGTTTCACCATTTCAAGCGCTTTATATGGCACTTTCTATACTGGTCATCCAACAGTTGGATGGGAATGTCATCAAACCATTATTATTTGGAAAGTCGATGAATATCCATCCATTAACCATCATTTTAGTTTTGATAGGAGCCGGAAGTGTGGCTGGAATCATGGGGATGCTGATTTGTATCCCAGTTTATGCGGTCATTAAGACATTGGTTTTGAATATTCGAAAAATCTATCTATTAAAAAAATTTGAGCACACTACAGAGAGCGATCGATTGATCAACGAATAATAGAAACACTACCATATAACAGAAAATTAGAAAAAAGCATCTTTGGAAGTCGTCATGACTTTTGGAGATGCTTTTTTTCAACACTTCAATCAACATTGTAGCAAGCCCAATATAAGTGTTGAATAATATGTTGATCAGTTTGATGTACGGTTCTTTTTTTCTATCAACAATTATTGGTACGAAATTTGCTTTTAATCAAATGACAACAAGGAGGCGAAAAAATGAATCTGCTTATATTAGCAAGTCACGGACAATTAGCACAAGGGATGAAACAGACACTACAAATGATTATTGGTGAAGTAGACAATCTCCATGCATTTAGCGCATTTCGAGATGATGACCAGTCTATAAAAGAGAAGGTTCAACAGTTGATTGAGGAAAATACAGAAAAAGATATTTATATTCTCACAGACATTCTAGGTGGGAGTGTCAATACAGAAATGATCCAATTGTTAAAGGAATACCCACAGGTCCATTTATTAGCTGGGATAAACTTACCGTTAGTTCTGTTATTTGCTAGTCAGTCAAAGAAAATAACAGAAGAACAAATAAATGATTTTATTTCAGAAAGCCAAACAGCTATTGTCAACTGCTCTAAAATCATCAAGGAAAAACAATTGAAGGAGGAAGAATTATGATCAAGTTATTTCGGATCGATCATCGTTTATTACATGGACAAGTTGTCTTTTCATGGAGTAAAGCATTGAATATCACACGGATCATTGTTGTAAATGATGAGGCAGCTAACGATGAATTTAAAAAGATGTCACTGAGCCTTTCAAAGCCGAACGGCATCCAACTGAATATTTTCGGTGTGGCAGAAATGCTGAAAAAAATGCCTAAGATCGAAACCCTTAAAGATAATATTTTAGTTGTTTTTGGCAATACGAAAGATACTTTGAATTTTTGTCAGCACTATCCTAAAGTAACTGAAATCAACTATGGGGGGATCACTAAGAAAGAAGGTTCAAAACAATATGGGAACGCAGTTTTTTTGAATGCGGAAGAAACAGCGAATTCAAAAGAACTACGAGATTTGGGCATCAAATTAACGATCCAACAGGTCCCCACATCTAAAAAAGAAGATTTAGGCAACAAATTATAAAACACAGATAAGGAGAAAGGCAATGTTAGTTCAAGCAATTTCTTTAGGATGCATTGGGGTGTTTTGTATCCTTGACTCAAGATTACTAGGAAGAATGAATTTTGAACGTCCGTTGATTGTCAGTACTTTAGTGGGATTGGTTTTAGGTGATCTGGAAAAAGGATTGATGGTAGGAGCATCTCTTGAGTTGATGTCCCTTGGTTTGGTAAACATTGGAGCTGCTGCACCACCAGATATGAATATGGCATCTATCATTGCGACTGCTTTTGCGATACTTTCAAATGCTGATGCAGAAACAGCTTTAACGATTGCCATTCCGATTTCTGTGCTAGGTCAGATGATTGGTATCTTACTCCGAACGGTTTTATCAAATTTCAGTCATCGAACCGATACATTAATCAAAGAGGCGAAGTACCAAAAAGCACGCCGAATACACATCTTATTAGGGCCAATACTGTATTCCAGCATGTACTTTATTCCGATATTCTTAGCTATTTATTTTGGGACTGATTTAGTAAAACAAATTGTAAATAAGATTCCAGAATGGCTTACGAATGGTTTAACTTTAGCAAGTAAAATTTTACCAGCGTATGGGTTTGCACTACTTTTAAATACGATGTTAACGAACAAATTAGTACCATTTTTACTTTTAGGTTTTCTGATTACTGCCTATTCTGGGTTGAGTATCATCGGTATCGCAGCTTTTGCGTGTATCCTAGCAGTATTGTTATCAGAAGTGAAGTTCAGTAAGAATCAACAAGCAGTTGTTGATCCACTTGATGATTAAGGGGGTAAAATAATGGCAAAAAAAGATACAAATGATTGGAAATATCGTCAATTTTTTTGGCGATCATGGGCAATCCAAGCTTCATGGAATTATGAACGTCAGATGAATATGGGCTTTTTATATGGAATGGCACCGATCATTGATGCAATCTATAAAGATCCTCAAGATGCAGAGTTGAAGAAAGCAGCGTATCAACGTCACATGGTTTATTACAATTGTACACCACAAACTAGTGCTTTTATACTCGGTCTAGCGGCTTCGATGGAAGAACAATATGCGACGGATAAAGAAAATTTTGATGTTGAAGCAGTGAATGCAGTCAAAACAAGTTTGATGGGGCCACTATCAGGTGTAGGGGATTCATTTTTTCAAGGAACTGTTCGTGTTCTGGCATTTGGTCTGGGGATAAACTTAGCCCAAAACGGGAGTGTTTTAGGACCGATTTTAGCCATTCTTATTTCATTTTTCCCCTCTGCACTTATTACGTATTATGGTGGGAAGATCGGCTATAACATGGGCAATAAATATTTAGATAAGTTATACCGAGAAGGACTTATGGAAAAAGTGATGTACATTTGTTCCATTGTTGGTTTGATGGTCATCGGGTCGATGGTGGCTAGCATGATCGATATAACGACACCGATCAAAGTAGGAAAAGCATTTGTTCTACAAGATGTATTAGATCAAATGATGCCTAAAATGATACCGCTAGCTCTAACATTTTTTATGTACTGGCTTTTAAAGAAAAAAGTACCTACAGGTTGGATGTTGTTTATTAGCATTGCTGGCGGGATTGTTTTGAATGTATTGGGTATTTTTAATTAGTGCCAACCAATTTGGTTAACTATAAATTTAGGGGGTATTCATCAAATGAATCCAAAGGAAATTATTGAGGGAATTGTTCAAAAAAACGAAATACGATCTGTCTTTTTTGTTGGATGTGGCGCATCAAAAGCTGACTTGTATCCAGCAAAATATTTCTTGGACCAAGAGGCAAAAAAATTACGTATCAGTCACTATACAGCAAATGAATTCAATTATGCTACGCCTACTTCTGTTGACGAAACAGCTATCGTGATTACTGCTTCGTTAGGCGGAACAACACCAGAAACAGTTCAGGCAAATGCTGTAGCCAAAAGTAGAAATGCCCATGTGATCAGTTTGACACGGACAGTAGATTCACCGTTAACAAAAGAGGCAGACTATGTCATTTACCATCGTTTTTCTGAAAGTTATGCAGCAAAACTGGAAAAAACAGGTTATGCACTTCAATTAGCTGTGGAAATTTTGAATCAAGTAGAGGGATACGTGAATTACGATAAAATGCAGAGAGGTTTTGCTAACATTTATGATTTATGCCAACAAGCTGCAGAAAGTGCGAGATTAGATGCAAAAAAATTCGCAGATGCATATAAAGAAGATTCTGTGATATATGTGATGAGCAGTGGTGCTACTCATGAAGTTGCTTATTCCACTTCAATTTGTTTAATGATGGAAATGCAATGGATCAATTCAGGAACCTTCCATAGTGGCGAATTCTTTCATGGACCATTTGAGATCGTTGACAAAGACGTTCCATTCATCTTGTTGATGAATGAGGGGAAAACTAGAAAAATCGATAGTCGTGCCCTAACATTTTTAGAACGCTTCAATGCTAAAACAACTGTAGTTGATGCATTGGATCATGGGCTATCAGTACATGTTCCTGCCGAAGTACTAGATTATTTCAATCCAATGGTGATCACAGCTGTTTTTCGAGTGTACGCAGAAGAATTAGCTATCGCTAGAGAACATCCGTTGACAAAACGCCGTTATATGTGGAAATTAGAGTACTAAATGTCAAAGAGTAGATGAGTCACAAGTACCGCAAAGCATATGCGCGTGTTTTGCGGTTTCTTTATTGTATCAGTAATAAAAGTGAGAACAGTTTCCTCTTTTTCACCACGAACGTTCAAATCAGTATGCAACTTTTCTAACCTCTATTTTATACTAAGAAAAACGAAAGAGGTGTTCAAATGAATCAGGCTATTACAGATTATTTAATCCAACAAACAAGAACGATAATTGAAGCTGAGTCACCTTTATTGTCTGCACAAGCAATTTCTGAGGCAGTAGGACTAAATCGTAGTACAGTTAGCGGATATTTGAATCACGCGTACCAAGAAGGTATTTTACTGAAAATCAGAGAATATCCGGTTTTATTTTTACATCGGGAGACATTTCAACATTGTTTTTTTGTTCCTAGAAAAACGGATTATTCTTCAATAGATGAATTATTGGAAGAAACAGCTGAAGAATCTCCTTTAGCTAGTGTAATTGGTGCAAAGGGTAGTTTGAAAGGTCAAATTGAACAAATTAAAACGGCAGTTTTATATCCGGGAAATGGCTTGCCAATCATGATCTGCGGAGCAAGTGGGTCAGGAAAAAGCTTTTTAGCACATAAAATCTATGATTATGCTGTTCAAGAGGGGGTCGTCAAAAAGATAGCACCGTTTATTTCTCTGAACTGTGCTCAATATTTCAATAATCCAGAATTATTATCTAGTATCTTATTCGGCTATACAAAGGGTGCTTTCACAGGGGCAGAGCAGAATAAGGAAGGATTATTGCATCAGGCAGATCAAGGATTTTTGTTTTTAGATGAAGTGCATAGATTGACGAGTGAAGGGCAAGAAAAATCATTCTCTTTTATGGATACGGGGAAATATACACCAGTTGGGGATGATGGAATCGAGAAACAAGCCAATGTCCGATTGATTTTTGCAACGACAGAGGATCTGCAACAAACCTTCTTACCAACTTTTTTGCGTAGATTACCTGTAATCGTAGGACTACCAAGTTTTAAGGAACGTTCACTTACAGAACGAGCGAGCTTAGTAGATAGTTTTTTCCTGGAAGAAAGCAATATTTTGGAAAAGGAATTATCTGTATCAAGAAAAGTTATCCACTATTTACAGCATTCTGATTTCGCAGGAAATGTAGGGAAAATAAAAAATATCATCAAATATGCGTGTGGGAGTGCATATGCTAGAGATAAAAAAAGAGCTCAAGTGAATGTTTCAATCAAAGATTTACCTCGGGAATGCTTAGTAAAATTAAAAGATCAGGTGATGGACAACCTGCAAGTTGCTACTCCCTGTACTTATCTTCCACATACGAAACCGCAAATTTTCCAATCTGTTGAATTAGTAAAATTAGCTGATTTTTTTACCGACCTATTAGCTGATTTTTTATTCTATGAAGAACAACGAGAAACGAAGCGATTCATTGATAAAACTATTCGTAGAGTCACAATATTGATGGATGAATTTACTTTTCACCCTTCTTTTTCAACCGAAGAGTCTTTGTTCACCTTTTTAACTTACCATATCCGTTCTACGCTGAAGTTCATGACAGAAAACTATGGATTCGAACAAGATGGACACCGTATATTGGTTATTGCCAATTTTCTCTATTTAAAAGAGAATCAAATGTTGTTAGGTGAAGACCCCAGATGGCTATCTATCAAGCCACGTATTCTTCAGTTTTTAGATGAAGCGATGGGGGTAGGCACTTTGGTTTGCTAAAAGACTATTGAGTCAATTAGCTAGTCGGATGGAATGCAGATTTTTAGAAGAAGATTTGATATTTATTACATTCTACTTGTATAGTTTGAATATCACGAAAGGCACAAGTAAAATCAAAGCACTAGTATTAGCACATGGATACACGACCGCTAGCAGTATGGCAAATGTAGCAAATCGTATGTTGAAGAAAAATTTATTTCAGGCTTTTGATATGCCTCTTGACAGCACGATATCAGAGATTGAAGATCAGGTTATCCACTATATTGAAAATTATCACACAGAAGCTGGTCTAATTTTACTCATTGATATGGGTTCTTTGAATCAGTTAAGTAAGCGATTGATCAATAAAATCAGCGGACCTTTGCTGATGATTGATTGTGTCTCGACTCCGTTGTTATTAGAAATCGGTCAAGAAATCACGCAAGGTCGTTCAATTATAGAAATCAGTGAAACTTTTCAAGTGGAGAATCGAATAAAAAAGCAGTTTATTTTACCAGAAAGAAATCGGAAAAAAGTTATCTTAACTTGCTGCTATACGGGGATGGGGAGCGCTATACAGATCCAAGAGATATTGACTAAAAGTTTAGACAATGTAGAAAAAGAGATGGTAGTAATTCCCTATGATTATCAAAAATTGAGACAATATAAGAAAAATGAATTGCCATTTCAGATTTACGATGTTTTAGCAATCATTGGTACAGAGGACCCTGAAATAGAAGATATTCTCTATATAGGGTTAGAAGAGTTGATCACTGGAGATGAAGTAGAAAAATTGGTCCGGCTCGTTGAACATGAAGTGGAGATTGATGCAATGAAGTTGAGAGACGATTTGATATTTAATTTTTCTCTCAAAAAGATGATTGAAAATTTAGTTATTTTAGACGTAGAAAAAGTTTTGGCACTTGTTAAAGCAGCAATTGAAAGACTAGAAAAAATCTTAGATAGATCTTTTAATAGTAATCGTCGATTTTTACTCTATCTCCATTGTTGTTGCATGGTTGAACGGATTTTACGTAAAGAAAATATTGATCCTCAAAAAGATATAAAAAAATATAAACAAATGCATCAAAGTCAGATGACTGCTATTAAACAAGCTTTTCAAGAAGTAGAAAGAGCCTATACCATTGAACTTTCAGATTTAGAAGTACGATTGATCCATGAAATTATTTCGAATAAAGGAGAGTAAAAAATGTTCGATAGTGTGATTTTTGATATGGATGGTGTTTTAGTTGATACAGAACGGTTTTATTTTGAAAGGAGAATGGCTTTCTTCGAGGAAATAAAGGAGGAACCTACTACAAGTGATCTATTGGATTGTTTAGGTAAAACAGAGCAGGGCATTTGGAATACCCTAATACCAGAAAAAGAAAAAAGAGAAAAACTAAAACTACAGTATATGGATTATCGTAAAAGACATCCGATATTTTATCCCGATGTTTTAAGAAAAGAAGTGCCACAAGTAATAAAAGCCTTAAAAGAAAGGCAGGTGAAATTAGCAATTGCTTCTTCCTCGCCAAGGCGTGAAATAAAAAAAATGCTTGATGATTGTCAGTTGGGCGCCTACTTCGATGTAATCATGAGTGGAGATCATGTAAAGGAAAGTAAGCCTCATCCTGAAATTTATCAACGGACAAAAGAGTTGCTGGGAACAGAACAACCCTTCGCAATTGAAGATTCTCCGGTAGGTATTTTAGCCGCTAAGCGAGCTAATTTGTATACGTTGGCGCTGCAGCAACCCTTCGCAATTGATCAATCTTTGGCAGATGAGAAGATTGAAAATTTGACGGAAATCTTGACGAAAGTTAGATGAGGATGTTACGCAAATAAAATAGCATGCGAAAGGAAACAAAAATTTTCAAGATGAATAAGCTATTTCTCACGAAAGCTAGTTGTATACTTAGCGAAGGATAGCTTATTTTTTTTACGAGTGGCACTTATTTTATCTAACCCTTTGAAATCGAATAGAGGCTAATCTACTTTATTTGGTGCGAAACGATGATTAAATTAACTTCACAACAAAAAAGAGCTTGAGACAAAAGTTAATCTCAAGCTCTAAATATGAATAAACGGTGGGAGCAGAAGCAACTCCTTCAGACATAAGTCGACATTCACAAAAAATCAAAACGCAATTTCCACAAATGTAGACTTATTTCTCGGAGTTAAACACTTCTGTCCCAGCCTCTTTTGCTCAAACTGAATCACTTTACAGTCTAGTCTAATCCAATCAAATAGTCATCGTCTTTCATGGCTTCAACATGACCAAGTAAGTAGCCGTTACCGACTTGAGAGAAGAAGTCATGGTTGCTTGTTCCTGTGGAAATCCCATTCATGACGATTGGGTTTACATCATTTGCTGTGTCTGGGAAGAGTGGGTCCATTCCTAGGTTCATCAAAGCTTTATTTGCGTTGTAGCGCAAGAAAGTTTTCACTTCTTCTGTCCAACCGATTGGATCGTATAATTCTTCCGTATAACGTTCTTCATTTTCATATAATTCATACAACAAATTATACATCCAATCTTTTAATTGCTCCTGTTCTTCTTCAGGAAGTTCATTATAGCCTAGCTGAAATTTGTACCCAATGTAGGTACCATGCACAGATTCATCGCGAATGATCAATTTGATGATTTCAGCGACATTCGCCAATTTATTATTTCCTAAATAGTAAAGTGGTGTGTAAAAACCAGAATAGAATAAGAATGTTTCTAAAAACACACTGGCAATTTTCTTTTCTAAAGGTGTGCCATGCTTATAAATTTCGTTGATACGCTCTGCTTTTTTCTGCAGATAAGGATTTGTATTCGTCCATTCAAAAATTTCTTCGATTTCTTTTTTTGTATTCAGTGTACTGAAGATAGAAGAATAGCTTTTTGCATGAACAGATTCCATGAATTGGATGTTGTTCAATACCGCTTCTTCATGAGGGGTACGAACATCCTTGCGCAATTGATCCATTCCGCTTTCTGATTGAACGGTATCTAGTAATGTCAATCCACCAAAAACATGACCAACAGTGTCTTTTTCTAATTGAGAAAGGGTACGCCAATCATCTAAGTCATTAGATAAAGGAATACGTGTGTCTAACCAAAATTGCTCAGTCAATTTTTCCCACGTAGATTTATCGATGACATCTTCAATTTCATTCCAGTTTATTGCTTCATAATAAGTTTCTGACATGAGTGATGCTCCTTTATTTGAAATACAGTCCTAAATATTCTTGATTACCCAATTAGATGACACAGCTTTCACATTGGTTGCTGCCGATTTCTTCTGCATCGTCTGTGAAGGTACGTACGTAATAAATTGATTTTACACCTTTATGGAATGCATAGTGTCTTAAAATATTTAGATCACGTGTCGTTTGTTTGGTTGTTGTTTTCCATTCATAAAGCCCTTCTGGAATTTCAGAACGCATGAATAAAGTTAAACTCATTCCTTGGTCGACATGCTTTTGTGCAGTGGCGTAGATATCGATCACTTTTCGCATATCCATATCATAAGCAGAAGTATAATAAGGAATTGTTTCGTTTGAAAGATAAGGTGCTGGATAATAGATTTTACCGATTTTCTTTTCTTGGCGTTCTTCGATCATACGAGTGATCGGATGGATACTTGCACTTGTATCGTTGATATAAGAAATTGATCCATTTGGTGCAACAGCCAATCGGTTCTGATGATACAATCCATCTTTCATGATTGCTTGTTTCAAGTTTTCCCAGTCTTCAGCACTTGGGATAAAAATGCCAGCAAATAATTGTTTCACTTTTTCTGATTTTGGTTGGAACTCTCCAGTAACATATTTATCAAAATAAGTACCGTCTGCATAAGCTGATTTTTCAAAATTATGAAATACTTGTTTTCGTTCACGAGCAATCGCGTTGCTTTCTACAAGTGTCCAATAGTTTAGTAACATGAAATAAATATTTGTGAAGTCCAGTGAATCTTCAGAGCCATATTTCATTTGTTCTTTAGCAAAAAATGTGTGTAAGCCCATTGCGCCTAAACCAATCGTATGGTTCAATTTGTTTCCATGTTGGATTGGTGGAACAACGTCGATATCCGAGACATCTGTGATATAAGTCAATGCACGAGTCATTGTACGGACTGAATGACCAAAATCTGGGCTATCCATCAAGTTGACAATATTTGTTGAACCTAAGTTACATGAAATATCTGTTCCCAATACTTCATATTCTTGGTTTCCATTGATAACAGAAGGTGTTTGTACTTGTAAAATCTCAGAACATAAGTTGCTCATGATGATTTTTCCATCTATTGGATTTTCGCGATTAGCTGTATCGATATTGATAATATAAGGATAGCCAGATTCTTGTTGTAATTTTGAAATTTCATTTTCAAGATCGCGTGCTTTGATTTTTTGTTTCCGAATGTTAGGGTTAGCGACCAAGTTATCGTATTCAGCAGTGATGTCGACATAAGAAAATGGGACACCGTATTCTTTTTCAACGCTATACGGACTGAATAGATACATGTCTTCATTTTTACGTGCTAATTCGTAAAATTTATCAGGCACGATGACACCAAGAGAAAGTGTTTTAACACGAATTTTTTCATCTGCATTTTCTTTTTTTGCTGAAAGAAAGGCAATGATATCCGGATGGAAAACATTCAAATAAACCACGCCAGCTCCTTGACGCTGACCTAACTGATTTGAATAACTGAAACTATCTTCATAAAGTTTCATTACTGGAACAACCCCGCTAGCAGCTCCTTCGTATCCTTTGATCGGCGCACCTGCTTCACGCAAATTAGAAAGTGTGATACCTACACCTCCACCAATACGAGACAGTTGTAAAGCTGAGTTGATGGAACGACCAATCGAATTCATATCATCTGTCACTTGTGTCAAGAAACAGGAAACCAATTCACCGCGTCGCTTGCGCCCAGCATTCAAGAACGAAGGTGTAGCTGGTTGATAGCGTTGGTGGATCATTTCATCAGCTAAAGAAAGAGCAAGGTCTTCGTCACCATTTGCAAAATAAAGAGCATTGAAAGCTACACGATCTTCATAAGATTCTAAATATGCAGAACCATCGTTTGTTTTTAATGCATACTGTGAATAAAATTTATAAGCAGCCATAAATGATTTAAATGTAAAATGTTGTTTGTCTAAAAATTGATATAGCTTTTCAATAAATTCAGGAGAATAAAGCTGAATAAATTCTGATTCCAAGTAATCATGAGTGATTAAATAATTGATTTTATCCATTGCTGTAGCAAAAGTCATTGTATTTGGTTTAACATTTTCCTCAAAAAATGCACTCAATGCTTCTTTATCTTTATTTAAAGGGATCTGACCATTCACAGGTCGATTGATCTCGTTGTTTAACTTAAAATAGCTGACATCTTTTAATTGTTTAAGACTCATAAATACGCCCAACCTTCATTTCTTATTTTGGTAAATTCTTTCTTTTAATGCTGTAAAAAAGGATTTGGGGGATGTTCGGCAAAGAGTCCTCACTTCCATCAAATCCGATTAGAGATACATTCCAATTGACAGTTCATTAGCTAGCAAGTTTGCGTAATTGATCTGGACGGAAACCAATCACTGTTTCAACGTCTGAAGTGATTACAGGTACACTTTGAAAGCCTTGTGCTTTTAACCAATCGATGGCTTCAGGTTGTTCATCGATATTGACTTCCTCAAAATCGATTTGGTTGTCCGCTAAAAAGCGTTTGACCATCTTACATTGCATACAATTGTTTTTTGAAAATATTTTTACGTTCATTTTTATTTTCCTCCTGACTCTGCTGTTTATCTATAATGAATAGTATAAAACTATTAGTAAAAAAGTCAAACGACAGACACTACATATTGTGTTGTGGAAACTGTGGAATACTATGTTTTGTGGTTTTTGAAAAACAGCTGAAAACAAGCGTTAAGTGAAAAAAAGCTTGTTTTAGTACAGAAAATACTGTGGAAAACTTGGGAAAAAGTTTTTTTTACACATAAAAATCAAAAGAAATGAAAATACGCTCAAAAAATCACAAGTAACATTGACATTCTCAATTAGAGAGAGTATTCTTTGTGAGAATGATTCTCAATAACTAAGATAGATTGGGATTGAATGGATAGATAAAATGGAGAAAAGCTATAGAAGACTTTTTTCACAAGAAGGGAGCTTTGATGGAAACTTTAGAAGAAGCCAAACTAAATCTTGTGTATCAGATTGAAAAAATACAGACCAGTGATTCAGTCAAAAAGCACTTGCAAAATTTAGGAGTTATCATAGAAAGTAAAATCGTCGTTATCAATCGATCTGGCAACAACTCGATTTTACTCCTAAAAAATAATCGGATCGCAGTCAACCGTGAGTTATTAAGCCAGATTATCGTAAAAAAAAGCGAGTTCTCCGAAGAAAGTTGGACTTCGCTTGACCAGCTTACTACAGGCGAAAGTGGTGTGGTGGTTGCCATTCATGGGAAGGGTGCAGTGAAACGACGTCTGATGGATATGGGTGTGACTAAAAACGTGCGTGTCACTGTACGAAAATTAGCACCGTTAGGCGACCCTTTAGAAATCACATTACGAGGGTATGAATTGACACTTCGTAAAGAAGAAGCATCCTTGATCCTGGTTCAAAAAGAGGAGTAGATAAAATGAAAGTTGCACTAGTCGGTAATCCAAATAGTGGAAAGACGAGTCTGTTCAACGCATTGACAGGCGCAAATCAATATGTGGGAAACTGGCCCGGCGTGACCGTCGAAAAAAAAGAAGGGCACTTGAAGAAACATCCCACCATCTATATTCAAGATTTACCGGGGATCTATTCCCTTTCCCCTTATACGCCTGAAGAAGTGATTGCTAGAAATTATCTGATTGATGAACGGCCTGATGTGACCATCAATATCGTAGATGCCATGAATTTGGAAAGAAATCTTTATTTGACTTCACAACTGCTTGATTTAGGTATTCCCGTCATTGTGGGATTAAATATGATGGATGTCGTTAAAAAAGACGGTCGAAAAATCAATAGTGAAAAATTAAGTTATGGTTTAGGCGTTCCTGTTGTTCCTATCAGTGTATTGAAAAGGGAAGGACTAGGAAAAATAACAGAAATGATCATTCAAGCGACCTATAAGAAGCTACCAACACCGCTCTCTTGTACATATGATGATCGCCTAGAAGCAGCATTACATGAAATTGAGGATGTTTTAGACAATAGTGTTCCCGTTTTTAAACGATGGTATGCGATCAAACTGTTTGAGCGCGATCCTGAGATTTCGAAAGGTCTAAAAATTTCTGCAAAGCAATTAAAGGAAGTCGAACAATTGATTCGTTTGACTGAAAAGATTTTTGATGAAGATAGCGAGACGATTATCATCAATGAACGGTACGAATGGTTGACCCAATTAACGGCTCTTTGTGTGGTCACAAAGGACTCTTTTCAGCTTTCTATCAGTGATAAGATCGATCGGATCGTTACCAATCGGTGGTTTGCATTACCTATTTTTGCTTTTGTTATGTGGTTTGTCTATTATCTAGCCATCCAAACGATTGGGACGATCGGAACCGACTGGGTCAATGATACGTTGTTCGGCGGCTGGTTGCCAAACCATATTGAACAGTTATTAGTTGAGTGGCAAGTAGCTGACTGGATGCAACAATTGATTTTAAATGGGATCATTGCTGGAGTCGGGGCTGTTTTAGGATTTCTCCCACAATTAATCGTTCTTTTCTTATGCTTGAGTTTCTTAGAGGACTGCGGCTACATGGCACGAATCGCATTTGTGATGGACCGATTGTTCCGAAAATTTGGTCTTTCAGGAAAATCATTTATTCCCATGCTGATTGCTACTGGTTGTGGGGTGCCGGGTGTAATGGCAAGTCGAACGATTGAAAATGAACAGGACAGACGGTTGACGATCATGGTCACTACATTTATGCCCTGTTCTGCAAAATTGCCTATCATTGCATTGATTACTGGAGCATTTTTCCCTCATGCTTCATGGGTTGCTCCTTCTGCCTATTTTTTAGGGATGACTTCCATTGTCATCTCTGGGATCATGTTGAAGAAAACCAAATTGTTTGCTGGAGACACGTCTCCTTTCATCATGGAATTGCCAACTTACCATTTGCCGAAATGGTCGATCATTCTAAGACAGACATATGATCGAAGTAAGTCATTCGTGAAAAAGGCTGGCACGATTATTTTTATCTCAAGTATCCTTATCTGGTTTACATCTTCATACAATTTTATCGGACAAGCTGTGCCTGAAAGTCAAAGTATCTTAGCAAGCTTTGGACGTGTGATTGCCCCTATTTTCCACCCACTTGGCTGGGGAAACTGGCAAGGGACTGTAGCTACCATCACCGGCCTGATTGCGAAAGAAAATATCATTGGTACCTTTGGCATTTTATTTGGGCACAAAGAAGTTTCTGAAAATGGACAAGAAATTTGGCTGGCATTGCAAAATACGTATACATCTGCTGCTGCCTATTCATTTTTAGCATTCAATTTGCTATGTGCTCCTTGTTTTGCCGCAATTGGCGCAATCCATCGGGAAATGAATTCTACGAAATGGACGATGATCGCAGTAGGCTATCAATGCGGTTTTGCTTATTTGATCAGCTTTATTATCTATCAGCTCTCTCACTTGTTTGAAGGGGGACATTTAGTCATCCCAACTTATTTGGCAGGGATATGTATCGTTGGTATCTGTTATGCATTATTGAAAAAGAAAGCAAAGACTAGTAACGTATTAACCATTTCGATAGAAGGTGAACAATAATATGGCAACATTTTTATTAAGCGTCTTGATATTTGGCAGTGCAGCAGCCATCGTTTATTCGCGATTAAAATCAGGAAAAACATGTGATGAATGTAAAAGTGCCTGTCTTGTAAAGAAAGTTCAGAAGAAAACGATGGTGGACTGATTTCTAGTCAGAAAAAAATCACCTCTGCATAAAGAAATGCACGAAATAAACATAAGTTAAATAAGCAAAATAAAGCGCTACATGTGAATGTCTTCGTTGACTATTTACGTGTGGCGCTTTATTTTCTCAAGCATGATCTAATGCTCGGGTCATAACGCTGAGCTCACAACAATCAACGGTGTTCCCTCAGCTGACCTTCGGCATTAAATCATAGCTACTCAAAACATGGAGAGTTGTTTCGAGTAGCTTCTCTTTAATGCTCAGGTCATAACGCTGAGCTCACAACCTTTTGCTTATTTTTCTTTCCCATAGTAAGATGGAACAGAAAAGTAGAAGAGAGAGGAAAAAATATGGCTGGGAAGAAAAAAATCGTTCGGCCGAGATATCAACAGATTGCTGTTGATTTGGCAGAACGGATTGTGGAAAATCGTTACAAAATCGGTGAGAAAATACACGCGAGATCTACGTTAGCAAGTACATATAATGCATCTCCTGAAACGACGAGAAAAGCAATCAATGTGCTAGTCGATCTTGGAATCATGGAGGTTCGTCACGGAAGCGGCGCCTTTGTAGCATCAAAAGAAAAAGCAAAAGATTTTTTGTTGCAATATCAGGATGTCCAATCGATCCAAGAAACAAAAGCGGAGATCATGGCGAGTGTGGAAAAGCAACAAGAAGAGTTGGATCACTTTTCTCAATTACTGGATCAACTGGTAAATCAAACGAAGAGGATCCACAAGATGAACCCCTTATTGCCGTTTGAACTATTATTGACGAATGAGGCAACGCATCTTGATCAGTCAATCAGCGAGTTGAATATCTGGCAAGCAACGGGTGCGACGGTCATTGCAATCTCGCATGAAGAAGAGTTGCTTGTGTCACCTGGCCCATATGCTAAATTTACTGCGGGGGATACAGTCCACTTTATTGGAAATGAATTTACATTACAGCGAATGACCAATTTCTTTTATCCAGAAAATTAGCGTTGCAAGTGATTTGCTTTTTCTCATCAAATTTTAAGCTTAGTAAATCCCAATCTAAAGGGGATTTACCGAGCTTTTTTTCGTTTGATTAAAAGAATATAGTTAGCGTTTTTGACAAAAGTGACTACACGATGTTAGTATAGTGTGGTCACTTTTTTCAGAAAGAAAAATGAATTTACATAGATAAAGGAGAATTTATTTGGTAAAAGTTGAAGTAAAGAATTTAACAAAGATATTTGGTAAAAAAACGCAAGCTGCTTTGGAAATGATGAAGAACCGTCAACCAAAGACAGATATATTAAAAAAGACTGGCACGACCGTTGGTGTTTATGATGCAAGTTTTGATGTGCAAGAAGGAGAAATTTTCGTGATCATGGGGCTTTCAGGTAGTGGAAAATCAACATTGATCCGCTTACTGAACCGATTGATCGAGCCGACTTCTGGAAATATCTATATTGATGGAGAAGATATTTCAAAATTAAGTAAGGAAGAACTTCGTGAAGTACGCCGCCATAAAATCAATATGGTTTTTCAAAATTTCGGCTTATTCCCTCATCGGACGATTTTAGAAAATACTGAATATGGATTAGAAGTTCGTGGAGTACCAAAAGAAGAACGGCAACAAAAAGCAGAGCAAGCATTGGAAAATTCAAGTTTGCTTTCATTCAAGGATCAATATCCTAGTCAATTATCTGGAGGGATGCAACAGCGCGTTGGTCTAGCTAGAGCATTAGCGAATGATCCAGAAATCTTACTGATGGATGAAGCTTTTTCTGCACTTGATCCTTTGATCCGTAAGGAAATGCAAGATGAGTTACTCGATTTACAAGCGAACGTACAAAAAACAATCATTTTTATCACACATGATTTAAACGAAGCATTACGTATTGGTGATCGAATCGCTTTGATGAAAGATGGCGAAATCATGCAGATTGGGACTGGTGAAGAAATTTTGACCCACCCAGCGAATGATTATGTCCGTGAATTTGTTGAAGAAGTCGATCGTTCAAAAGTACTGACTGCCCAAAACATCATGGTACCTGCTTTAACGACGAACATCGAATCGGATGGGCCAAATGTAGCATTAACTAGAATGAGGAATGAAGAAGTAAGTATGCTGATGGCTGTAGATAGAAAAAGACATCTCAAAGGGATCATTACTGCAGATCAAGCATTAGAAGCAAGACGTCAAAAACGTCCATTGATTGATTTCTTAGATGAAAATGTAACGGTGATTGGTAAAGATATGGTGGTTAGTGATATCTTCAATATCATCTATGACTCCCCAACTCCTCTAGCCGTTGTGGATAATGGCAAACTAAAAGGTGTTGTCATTCGCGGTAGTGTAATCGAAGCATTAGCAGAAACGAGTGAGGTGAGTGATGATGAATAATTTATTGAACTATCGATTACCAGTCGCTGATTGGGTAGAGAACATCACTGAATGGTTTACAACGACCTTTGCAGGATTATTCTCATTTTTACAAACAATTGGTCAAGCAGTGATGTCAGGGATCACTAATTTACTTTTGGTCATTCCCGCACCATTGTTTATCTTGATATTAACGATTATTGCTTTCTTTATTTCTAAAAAACGTCCAGGATTAACGCTCTTCACACTGATTGGCTTATGGTTTATCTATAATCAAGGATTGTGGACAGACTTGATGAATACAGTAACGCTTGTTTTATTATCCAGCGTTATTTCTATCGTCATTGGTGTGCCATTAGGTATTTTGATGGCAAAAAGCAGTAAAGCTCAAAGTATCATCAAACCAATTCTTGACTTTATGCAAACAATGCCAGGATTTGTGTATTTGATTCCAGCAGTTGCTTTCTTTGGGATTGGTATGGTGCCGGGGGTATTTGCCTCTGTCATCTTTGCTTTACCACCGACTGTTCGTTTTACGAACTTAGGGATTCGCCAAGTACCAAAAGAGTTGGTCGAAGCGTCTGATTCATTTGGTAGTACAAGCTGGCAAAAATTATTCAAACTAGAATTGCCATTAGCTAAAAGTACGATTATGGCTGGGATCAATCAAACAACGATGTTATCTCTTTCAATGGTTGTCATTGCTTCAATGATTGGGGCACCTGGCTTAGGACGTGGCGTGTTATCTGCTTTACAACGTGCGCAAGTCGGTAACGGATTTGTTAATGGGGTAGCATTAGTCATCTTGGCTATTATCATTGACCGCTTCACACAGCATTTGAACCAGCCAAATAGTAAAAAAACAGTAAATGGCTCAAAACAACCAAATAAAAAGCGTCAAGGGATCATCATTGGGGCTGTAGTCGTAGTGCTTTTAGGTGCGATCGGTTTAGGTAGTTTCTCAAGCGCAAAAGAAACGAAAAAAATTAATCTCTCTTACGTTGAGTGGGATACAGAAGTCGCTTCAACAAATGTTGTTGCGGAAGTGTTAAAGGGAATGGGCTATGATGTTACGATCACTCCTCTTGATAACTCGATCATGTGGGAATCTGTTTCAAAAGGTGAGTCAGATGGGATGGTTTCTGCATGGTTGCCAAAAACACATGGTTCACAATATGCACAATACAAAGATCAAATCAACGATCTAGGTGCCAACTTAACAGGTGCTAAAGTCGGCCTAGCTGTACCTAGTTATATGGATGTCAACTCTATTGCAGATTTAACTGACCAAGCAGATAAAAAAATTACTGGGATCGAACCTGGTGCAGGCGTCGTCAATGCAGCGGAAAACACGGTCAAGCAATACGATAATCTAAAAGGATGGACTGTTGAAACTTCCTCATCAGGCGCAATGACTGTTGCTTTAGGACAAGCAATCAAAAAGCATGAACCAATTGTGATCACCGGTTGGACACCACATTGGATGTTTGCTAAATATGATTTGAAGTATTTGGAAGATCCAAAAAAAGTGATGGGAGATGCTGAAGAAATCCACACAGTTGTACGTAAAGGATTAAAAGAAGATCAGCCTGAAGCTTATAAAGTATTAGATAAATTCCATTGGACAGAAAAAGATATGGAAAAAGTCATGTTGGAAATCAACAATGGAAAAGAACCACAACAAGCAGCACAAGACTGGATCAAAGAAAATCAAAAAACAGTCGATAGCTGGAAAGAATAAGCATACTTTTCAAATTCAATGGGGAATAAGGAAACATCTAGCGTAGAAGAACTAATTCTATTCTAGATGTTTTTTTGTAAATGAGGTTGCAAAAATCTGAGCATGGATTGACTTGTTGCTGCCAGTTGTTACACTGAGAAAGAAGGACATTTTAGTGAGGTAGGAGAGAGTAGAACATGATCAAATTGATATTGACTGATTTAGACGGAACATTTTTGGATAGTAAGGGTAGCTTCGATAAGGAGCTTTATGAACAGGTAAAAGGATCGATGGATGAACAAGCGATTTACTTTGCTCCTTGTACAGGAAAACAATGTGAACGTGTAGAAGAACTTTTTGGACCAGAACTTTCTAAGGATTTATGGATCTTAGGTGATAGTGCGACACGTATCAAGCACAATAATGAATACGTTTACGAATCGTTGTTGCCGAATAATCTTGGAATCAAACTGATCAATAAATTAGAAGAAATTGCCAATGATTATACTATCATTGCTTGTACGCCGACTGCAGCGATGATCAAAGAAACTACGTCTGAAGAGGACAAACAGATGGTGAGAGGTTCCTATCGAGAAGTTCAATTGGTAGAAGCGCTTCATAAAATAACCGAAGATTTTGTGAAAATCACTGTCTATGATAGAAAGAAAAGATGTTTTGAGTATGTAAAGGAACTGATGGAGTTCAAAGAACAGGCGTATATCGTTGCTTCTGAAGCCGCATGGATCGATATTTCAAATGCGGGTGTGCATAAAGGAACGACAGTGAAGGAATTGCAAAAACTGTTAGGGGTCACCAAGGAAGAAACGATGGCATTTGGTGATGGTTTAAATGATATCGAATTGTTGAATGCTGCTACGTACAGTTTTGCGATGGGAAATGCTTTTGAGGAAACAAAAGCAGCAGCGAATTTCATCACTCGATCAAATGATGAACAAGGGGTACTACAGACGATTCAAAAAATAATTGCATTGCAAAAATAGTATAACGTTAGTTTTGCTAAGAGGTATCCTCAAGAAGTATAGAACATCGAATCAAACGCAAGTAAGAATAAGTGAATACCCGAAAATCCTACCCGAAAACAAAAAAATGTCATCACGTACATCTTTTTCGAAACTACCGAAGTAGCCAAAGATGTACTGATGACGTGGGTTTGGCACCCAATGGGCCGTGAGGGGCTCGAACCCGCGACCCGCTGATTAAGAGTCAGCTGCTCTACCAACTGAGCTAACGGCCCGTATGAAAAGTACTTTATAATAGTAGCACTATGGATTTTAAAATGCAAGTCTGCGTTTGTAAAAATTCAAAAAAAACTTTACTTCTTTATAGGAAATCATTCATAGATTATTCATAAATGCCCCCTATTATATAAGTATACCAACCAACAAAAGTTCTTGTAAGAGAGCAAACCCTAACACTTTTTCATTTTTTTACTCCTTCCCGCCGTTACCCGCGGCGGGTCTCCTAATCTTAACGATGCTTAAAGAAACAAAGAGAAAAGTCACCACTGAAAGTTTACTTTCAATGGTGACTTTTTGTTCATTCTGGTTGCTTTATCAGTAAGTGTATCCACGCAAATTCCCGACTTGTTCGAATCCGGCAGCGATTCCTGACTGATGAAACAGAATCTGTTTGTTCTTTTGTAAAGTCACTGTCATCTCAGTACTAGCTTTTTCCCGAATGACACGATTCATCAGTCCTTTATGAGGAGCTATCAATGGATGACCACCGTTTTGCAGGACTTTGATCTGTAATATATATTGTTTTTGCTTGATTATTATAATCAACTGGTTTTCTTCACAGAAGATGTCCATGATCTTGGCACCATAATAAGTAGCAAAACGATATTCTTTCCCGTGATAATGCAATACAGAGATGATACCTAAAAAGTGACTACCCATAAAGGGGATTTCTGCTGCAGAAAAGAAAAAATTCGCTTCGGAAGTCGCAAACTGATTACATTGCGCCCAGAGATACGTAGCTGGAAAAGAACTGCCCCAATCTTTTTCCAAATAACCAATACCGTTCGTAAAATCAATGATTTTTCCATTCCATACCAAAGTTCCCTTTAAAGAATGCCTCATACTTAAGATGCCATGGTAACACTCCATAAATGAGAGATAAGAAAAAGGCCCCATAATACTGGGAGAATAGGTTGATTTGTTTAGCACAGTAAAATCGCCAAATGTGATCGTCCCTTGGATTGTTAAGTTCGGACCTTTTAATGACAGAGAAAGTCCTTTTTCACTAAATACATTTGTCTCGATCTTAACAAATAATTGATCTTCTTTGATCCATAGATCTTGAGGTTCAAAATAGAACATTTCGGAATGCTTATGATTGATGACTTGGATAAAGGGATATTTCAGGCCATCTTTCCCAACTGAATAACCGGGAATAAAGGCATAAACGTCTTTTTCGATTTGTTGCTTAAAATACCATCCTTCAAAAAAAGGATATTTTCTTTGTTCCCCTTGGAAATATTTATCTGTTGAAAGCATTCTCGTTCCCTCCGTTCAGGTACATTTTACCATGGGAGATTGAAAGCTTATGCATAAAAGGCTTCTTGATATAGAGGAGGTCGGTTATTCGGTTAGTTAGTCATAATAAGTGGGCAATTGTATTTGTTTTTTTCTCAATATTTTTTTAAAATACAAAATTAATATAAACTTTTCATCTAGTTAAGGTAACTAGATTGAATGTTTTTGATAACTTTGATAAGATGTAAATGAAAACAAAAGAGGGAGATAAAACCATGGAAAAGATGAAGCAACAATTAATCGAGTGGGGAAAAGACCTAGAAGATTTCCACTTGCCACATTGGGAAGAACTTCCTGATTTAGATCTTTATATGGATCAAGTGAGAACATTAGTCGATCGCTATCTTTCTCCAGTCATTCAAGGAGAAAAGCATCCTTTACTCACCTCATCAATGGTCAATAATTATGTGAAACTTGGGTTGATACCAGCGCCTGTCAAGAAAAGATATAACAAAGAACATGTGGCATTTTTGATTGCGATCACGACTTTGAAACAGGTCTTGACGATTCCTGAAATCAAGGAAGGTATTTTATTTCAAGGGAAAACAGTAGGAATCCGTGAAGCCTATAATTTATTCTGCTCTGAACAAGAAACTGCGGTCAAAATGGTCAGCCGACTAGCGCAAGGAGAAAATTATCCACCGTTCGTTGATCAAGAAACGCCGGTGGAATATATTGCTGTTCGGTCTGCCACGTTGTCTTTTGCTATGAAGTTATTGGCAGAAAAGACGATTAGCTTAGAAACAGAGTATTTAATTGAGGAGAAAAAAAATGAAAAATAAAATTGCTATTTTAGTAGATTCTGGTACAGATGTACCACAAGAATTGATTGAAAAATATCAGATGTATGTTATCCCATTAAAAATCATCTATAAAGATAAAGTTTATACAGATAAAGTCGATATTACGCCAGAAGAGATCTATCAAAGATTACCGCAAGAAATTCCTGGAACCTCTCTACCAGACGGAGAAACGATCACTAAGATTTTTGAAAAGATCAAAGCAGATGGTTACGATAAAGTGTTAGCTATTACTATTTCTAGTGGGTTAAGTGGTACTTTCAATATCGTGCGACTGATTGCAGAACAGCAAGAAGAATTGGAAGCGTATGTATTAGATACGAAGAACATTGGAATCGGAGCAGGTTTCTCTGCGATCCAAGCAGCAAAGTGGTTAGAAGAAGGAGTCGAATGGCAGACATTGATCGACAAGTTGAACGAACTAGTTGAGCACACAAAAGTGTTCTTCAATGTAGCGACTTTAGAATATCTGCAAAAAGGTGGACGTATCGGTTTGGTTGCTTCTATCCTTGGGAATGCGTTAAAACTAAACCCCATCATCTCTTGTAACGATGAAGGCATTTATTATACTGTTGGCAAGGCAAGAGGTCGTAAGAAAAGTTTAGATAAAACAGTTGGCTATGTGCGCGAACGAATTGGCACAGCTAAAGTGTTCAATCTAGCGGTTGCACATGGTGATGCGAAAGAGGAAGCCATAGTAATGGTGGAAAGACTAAAAACTGAATTTCCTCAAGCACAGCACGTTTACTTTGGACAAATCTCTCCAGCGTTAGTTGTCCATACAGGGCCGGGATTGCTAGGTGTAGGAATACAAGTTTTGGGAAACTAAACAATCGTTGAAAAGAATACCAAGAATGTAGTGAAGAAGTCTTTCGAAAAAGTCAGGTTGGAAATCCATCTGTGAAGGACAAACTATTTTCTTGGTGTTTTTTTGCGAAGCTTTCCAATAAAGGAGCTACGTAAGAAGGACATTTTCTAAATGACACCATATTTAATGATATGTGTTATTGAAAGTTTGCAGAAAATGTTATAATCAGAAGCGAAGGTGTTTTTTTATGAAAAAAGGAATTGCAGAACTTATTGGTACGTATATTTTAGTTTTTGTAGGAACGGGAGCGGCTGTACTAGGCGGTGGTGCTTCAGGAATCGTCGGTACTACTGGGATTGCCTTGGCTTTTGGTTTTACGATCATTGCAGCAGCATATAGTATCGGAACGATTTCAGGTGCACATCTGAACCCAGCTGTTTCAATTGCAATGTGGTTGAACAAACGCATTACAACAACTGAATTATTTTATTATATGGTGGGACAAATCGTTGGGGCTTTTGCGGCGTCATTATCCTTGGCGGGCATATTAGATTCTGCTGGTAAAGGTGTCGACAATCTAGGGCAAAATACATTTGAAATGGGTGTAGGTGGTGCCTTGGCAGTTGAAATCATCCTCACATTTATTTTTGTATTAGTGATCATGACAGTGACAAGTCCAAGCAAAGGAAACAGTAGACTAGCAGGAATCGTTATTGGATTGACATTGACACTAGTCCATTTCGTGGGCGTACCATTGACTGGAATGTCTGCCAATCCAGCTCGTAGTCTAGCACCAGCATTCTTAGTAGGTGGACAAGCATTGAATCAAGTCTGGGTATTCGTAGTAGCACCAATCGTCGGGGGAATCATTGCGGCACTTGTAGCAAAATACCTCTTGGAAACCGAAGATCTAGATACCATCGAAGTTTGATGTGAGGTCAGTGTCATTCTGAGTGATGACAGCAAGAAACTGTAGAAGCGAGAAACAGAAATATTCGTTTGAAAAATCGAAAATGGAAATGCTAAGGTTCAAAGGAATAAAGGTCAAGAAATTATTCTTAAAATTTTGAGGATTTTCGCTTTATTCTTAGAAAAGTGTTTGCCATAGTCATCGATTAGTCGAATTTAGAGGTGAGACAAAAGTGGTTTTTACTTTTGTTCCACCTTTTTTTAGGCTTTTGAGACCTTGTTTTTTACAGAGATGAAACATATTCGGAAATAAGTTATAATAGAAGAGTATGACAATAAATAAAAAAGAGGTGGCTCTTTATGAAAAAGATTTTAGTTGTCGATGACGAAAAACCGATTTCGGATATCGTCAAATTTAATTTAGCCAAAGAAGGCTATGATGTTTACACTGCTTATGACGGGGAAGAAGCCTTGGAAAAAGTGACTGAGGTAGAACCTGATTTGATTTTACTGGATTTGATGTTGCCAAAAATGGATGGGCTGGAAGTGGCTCGTGAAGTACGCAAAACTTACGATATGCCGATCATTATGGTAACGGCAAAGGATTCTGAAATCGATAAAGTTTTAGGTCTAGAATTAGGCGCAGATGATTATGTCACCAAGCCGTTTTCTAATCGTGAGTTAGTCGCTCGGGTCAAAGCAAATCTTCGCAGAGGAGCAACTGCATCTAAAGAAGTAGAGGAAGAAACGCCGTCAGAATTAGTGATCGGCGATTTGACGATCCATCCAGATGCGTACATGGTAACCAAGCGAGGAGAAACGATCGAATTGACGCATCGCGAATTTGAATTGCTCTTTTATTTAGCCAAACATATTGGACAGGTAATGACCCGTGAACACTTATTACAAACTGTTTGGGGTTATGACTATTTTGGGGATGTACGAACAGTGGACGTTACGGTACGACGTTTACGCGAAAAAATTGAAGATAATCCGAGTCACCCTAATTATCTAGTGACGCGTCGAGGTGTCGGTTACTATTTACGTAACCAAGAACAGGAGTAGTTGATGAAAAGGAAAGTCCGCTTTTTTCGATCAGTCAATTTTAAAATAGCCATTACATTTATTTTGATTTTGCTGATCTCTATTGAAATTATTGGAGCGTATTTCATCCGAGGACTGGAACGTTCAACGATCAATACGTTTATCAAAGATATGAATCAGACGGTTGAATCATTAGCAACTACGATCAGCCCTGAGTTGAATCGTAAAGATAGCGCAGATACAGACGAAGTAAATGCGAATATCAAGCGATTTATTGAAACGAGTGCATCTAGTGATATTCTGGAGATGCGTGTGGTGGACGAAAAAGGGATCATACGTGGGACAACAGATGTGAGTGAGCAGAGTTCTATTGGTAAAAAAAATGATTATGTCGATATCAATGACTTCACAACCAAACGCTATGTAGCACTCGATAATGACGATAAGCGGGTGAACATCAATATTCAACCTATCCTATCCCCGACCGGTGATGCCGTTATCGGGGCTCTTTACGTCAAAAGCAATATCGAACAAAAATATTCAGAAATCAATAATACCGCACTTATCTTTTTCACTGCCTCATTGATTGCTGCATTTATCTCTATGATCGTTTCCGTCCTAGTCGCGCGTTCCATCACCCAACCAATCGGAGAGATGCGTGAGCAAGCGATTCGGATCGCCCGAGGAGATTATAGTCGGAAAGTCAAAGTCCATGGTCAAGATGAATTGGGGCAACTGGCTGATACATTCAATCAATTGGCTGAACGTATCGAAGAAGCACAAGATACGATGGAAGCTGAAAGAAATCGGCTAGATAGCGTCCTTTCTCATATGACAGATGGAGTAATTGCCACAGACCGTCGAGGCAAGGTGATCACGATCAATGATATGGCGATCTCATTGTTGGATGTAAAAAATGAAGAGGCGATCGGACAGTCGATCTTAACATTACTGGATATTGAAGAAGAGTATACGTTACGAAAATTGTTGGAAGATCCGAATGAAATGGTTCTCGACCGTTCAACGGGATTGATGGAAAGTGATCAAATGATTTTACGCGTAGAATTTTCGATGATCCGCAGAGAATCTGGATTTATCAGTGGTTTAGTTGCGGTTCTTCACGATGTCACAGAGCAAGAAAAAACAGAAAGAGAACGACGTGAGTTCGTATCGAATGTTTCACATGAATTGCGGACACCATTGACAAGTATGCGCAGTTATATCGAAGCATTAAGTGAAGGTGCTTGGAAAGACGAAGAAGTTGCCCCTAACTTTTTAAAAGTTACGCTAGATGAAACGGATCGGATGATTCGGATGATCAATGATCTGCTAAATCTTTCAAGGATGGATACAGGAAATACGCAACTTCAACTAGAATATGTGAATTTCAATGAACTAGTCAATTTTGTACTTGACCGATTTGATATGATGGTTGGTAATCAGGAAAAAAATTATCGGATCAAAAGAGAATTTACCCAAAGAGATTTATGGGTGGAAATCGATACAGACAAGATCATTCAAGTGGTGGATAATATCATGAATAATGCAATCAAATATTCTCCAGATGGTGGAACAATCACCTGTCGATTACTAGAAACACACAATAATGTGATTTTAAGTATTACAGACCAAGGGCTAGGGATTCCTAAAAAAGACTTGAACCGAGTTTTTGAGCGCTTCTACCGTGTTGATAAAGCACGAGCAAGAGCCCAAGGAGGAACTGGGCTGGGTCTTGCGATTTCAAGAGAAGTGATAAAAGCACATCGTGGTGCAATCTGGGCAGAAAGTAAAGAAGGACAAGGTTCAACTTTCTATATTTCTTTACCATATGAACCTTATGAGGAGGAATGGTGGGAATGAAAATATCTGAAAAAGTTGTTCGGATCGGACTGATTTTGATGATTGCTTTAAGCATCTATTTCTCTTATGCCATTTGGTTAAGCCCAGCAGGAAAGACATCGATCAATGTCGATGAAACTAGCTCTCAAGTAGTGGAATCTCAAAATTATCGTAAAGCATCAGAGGTATTTCTACCGTTGCATCTAACTTGGATAAATGCTGGATCGCTGAAAGAAACAAACAGTGAGAATCTTATTACCCGTTTACAAACGGTCGTTGAAGGGGCAAGATTTGGTCGACTTTCTGAAGTAGTTTCTGGAAACTTAGAAAAGTTCAATCAGACAAAAACAATTGATGAGGGTGTCGAACTTACGTATAATGCACCTTTGCTTTTAAGCGAATATAAAGATGCCTTTCATTTGAATTTTGATATTTCAGCAATTACCAAGGAAGATGATACGTCTTATTTCAATCGTATCCAATTTGATGAGAAAAAGGATAAAGTACGTTTTATTAATTATTCTGATCACACGATTTATGAGGCGAGTATTTCGATCGATTGGTCGGATCTAGAGAAAGAATTAAAAGCTACAGGGATTAAATGGACAGAAATGAATACTGAACCATCTATCATGCCAACGCAGTATGATACAAAAAATCCGGTTAAACTGAAGAAATATAGTTACATCTTGTCACAACAACCATATACAGTATTTCGAAATGCTTTTTTTCAAAAACCTGACGAAGTAAAGAATAATGATGAGAGCAGTGAATTGATTTTCTATGATAGAAATGAAACGATGTCGATCCACTCGGATACACAAGTCGTTGATTTTCGGGGAGAAACTCCGGAAGAAGCCTCTGGCGATATTTTTTCCGAAAGTTTCCCTTACATTAGTAAGCTAGGTAGTTCTCTTGGTAATATGCGCTACTTTGATCGTAAGGAAAATAAAATCGATTATCGGATATTTGTAGAAGGATTCCCCGTCTTTGGTTCGGATAGTAAGGGACAGGTTGGAATTGAGATTGGTGATGATTCCGGCGGGTCAGAGGTGAATATCCAAACAAGTTTGAATACGATCCAAGTGCCGATCCCTTCTGATGAGGAAGTAGAATTACCGAATACAGAAAATGTTATTCAAAATTTAGTCGATAAAGGTGCAGATAAAGGGAAAATCCAATCGATCATCGTGGGGTATACATGGCAAAATATCAAAGAAACGAATCGTGTCGTCGATCTATTGCCAGAATGGTATGTGAAATATCAAGAACAATGGTATTCCGTAAGTGAGTTGCTTGTAAGGTTACCTGGATCGGAGGCGAAATAAATGGATTTCAAAAAGATTGAATGGATCTTTTTCGTTGCCTTTTTAGGTCTTAACATTTTCTTATTCAGTAGTTACCATGATGCTGTAAATCAAGAAAACAATGTTATTCGCTCTGATCAAACAGAATCGATCCAGCAACGCCTTGCCAGTGATGACATCTCATATACAGGGAAGATCTCCTCTGAAAGTCGTCAAGGGTATTATCTTAGTGCAGAAGAAACAGATCTTAGCAATGTGCTGACGGATTATCGCCGTAATTCAGATAAAAAAGGTTTGCTAAGTAGTGGGGTCGTATTAAATGATGACGTGCTAACAAAGACGTTATCAGAAACAGAATCAGAATCAGAAAAGAGTACGTTTGATCCTGATCAGTTAGGTCATTCTGTTGAGGATCTTTTAGCTAATAAAGAGGATGTATTGTTTGGCACTGATTATATGTATATGAAGCATTTCTCGACACTAGGTGGAGACTCTCCTGAAATTGAAGCAAGTCAAGTGTACGAAGGCTTACCTTTCTATGATGACACAGCGAAAATCGTATTTTCATTGGATAAGGTAGATAACCGCTACGCAGTCACCAAATACACCCAGACACATCTTTCAGGTATTGAACAGCTACGTGAGAAAACAGAATTACACACAGAAGAAGATGCAATCAAAACATTGTATATAAATAACAAAATTTCCCGAGGTTCAAAGATTTTATGGCGACAATTGGCGTACTCCTGTATTCTTAAAGTACGTGAAAAAAATGTTTATGTACCTATCTGGTATGTAGCAATCGAAACAGCTGATAAAGTAACGCAAGTTGAATCAGTCAATGCATTCAGTAATACAATTATTACAAATAATACGATTCCAAAGGTGGAAGATCATTAAAAAAGTAGGTATAATGAAAAAAGTTTACAAAGTAAGAAGGGAAGTAGTGAAATGGCTGAAGAAAAACCAGCTTTCAAAATCAGTATCCTAGCAAGCGGAAGCTCTGGAAATTCACTTTATATTGAAAGTGATAAAAAACGACTTCTGGTGGATGCTGGACTCAGCGGAAAAAAAATTACTTCTTTAATGGCACAGATTGATCGGACACCTGACCAATTAGATGGGATTTTAGTAACACATGAACATCGAGACCATATTCATGGGGTGGGTGTATTAGCGAGAAAGTATCATTTAGATGTCTTTGCCAATGAGAAAACTTGGGAAGCGATGTCGCCATTGATCGGAAGGGTTCCAATTGAGCAAAAACATTTATTTGAAATGGGGAAGGTTCAAACTTTTGGCGATCTAGACATTGAAAGTTTTGGGGTATCACACGATGCAGCAGCACCTCAATTTTATCGTTTCTATAAAGAAAATCGGTCATTTGTCATGTTGACAGATACCGGATATTGTAATGATCGTATGCGTGGGATCATCAAGAATGCAGATGGCTATCTTATGGAAAGCAATCATGATCTGGAAATGCTTCGCATGGGACCTTATCCGTGGAATCTAAAGCAACGGATTCTAGGGGATCGAGGCCATCTTTCTAATGAAGACGGGGCGCTAGTCATGACGGATGTGATTGGTGACCGAACAAAACGAATCTATCTGGGACATTTAAGTAAAGAAAACAATATGAAAGAACTTGCGCATTTAACCATGGAAAATGTCCTTAAAGAAAAAGATCTAGGTGTTGGTTATGACTTTGATGTCTATGACACAGATCCAGATGAAGCAACGGAACTATTTTCAATATGATCGTTCCATGATTAGAGAAAAGTAGTTGTATATATACACTAAAAAAGAATGTTCTCTTCATAACAAGTTAGGACTCACAAATTTTTGTGAATCCTAACTTGTTTTTTTGTCATCTTAAATCAGAACAACTATTTCTAAATGAAGAAATAATGATGGCTTGTTTGTTCCAAGAATCGGTTATGCTCAAAGCAATCAAACGTTTAATCCAAAAAAAGGGGAAAGAAAATGAGAAAAAAAACTAAATTGGTGTTAACCGTAAATCAAAGACGTCATATTGAACGTGAACTACTCAGAGTGACAAGTGTAACAAAGGTTGCTAGATCTAGCCATGTTCCTCCAAAATTAGTAAAATTTGTCAAACAAGAACTAATCAAAAAAAAGAAACTAACAGGAAATGAAATAAGGCAGTCTATCAAAAAGAAGACAAATGCTTTTCAAAAGGAAAGCGTAAAATCAACGCCGATAAAAACTGTAGAAAAACAAAAAGATTTAAGACAGAAGCAATCCGATGATACGGCAAAAATGCCGTCGAATCGGGCGAGAAAAAAGCAAAATCTAGAGAGAAGCATATCCAATGTGTCAGGTAATAGGAATACAAACAGGCAAGAATTGAAAATTAGTACAAAAGCGCAAGTTGAACGTCTAAAATATAAATATAAAAGACAAAAATTAAAAACTTACAGAAATAAATTAAAGCTTGATTTAAACAAAATCGACATGATTGAAAAAGAAGTAAACCTAGAAAGAAGAAAAGTGGAGCTAGAGAGAAAAGAAGTAGATCTAGAAAGAAGAGAAGTGGACTTTAAAAAAAGAAAAACAGACCTAGAAAAAAGAGAATTATGCTTAGAGAGAAAAGAAGTAGACTTAGAAAGAAGAGAAGTAACTATAGAGAGAAAAAATCTAGAGCTGATAATGAAAGAACAAAAAAACAAACAAACAGGTGAGAGGCCAGAAATAAATGAACAAAGGCAGAAACGAATGTACTTGGATTCATCCTATATACATAAACAAAAATTATTACATGATAAAGACAGCGGTGGAGTTGAAGCAGAAACCTATATGAGTATTACGGATCTGAAGAAACGTGGGTATGAATTTATGTCTAATAAGAAAATTTTGCATGATAGGACTGAGTCGGCAATAAGATCTCGTCAGGACTAAGGTAACGTTCATTGAAGATATCATCGTAGAACTATTTAGAAAAATTGGCGAAGGGATTCTGCATGTGCTAACTTTCAGTTGTGTATCGAGAAAGAAAAGTAGAAGTGAAAGAAATAAGGAGAAAAGCAACAGATGAAACAAGGAAAATAATCCTGTTTCTGGCAATGAAGTGTTATCTAAAAGAAAACAGTAAAAAAATAAAAAAGCTTTTCCTATAAAAATGAACGAGCTGTTTATGCTGGTATCGTTCTATTTTTTATTGAAAGCTTTTTTATTTTTATCAAATCAATGGTAATTTTTAATAGGAAAGCAATCCTTTTTGGATAGCGAGTTGGACAATCACGACAAGTGTGTTCATTCCGACATGAGTAATCATTGATGTCCAAATTCGACCAGTTACCTTATATTGTAAGCTGAAGAAAAAACCTAAGAAAAAGTAGATCAATAAATGTCCGTCATTATGTGCGAACGCAAAAAGCAAGGAACTAACAATGGCACCTATCCAAAAATTACTATATCTTCCAACAATACCCAAAATGCTACGACGAAAGACGAATTCTTCCATGATCGGTCCAGCAATCGTAGTTGCGACAATGAAGGCCGGTGCTTCAAGTATCATCTGGATGATATTTTGTGTATTTTCAGAAGGCGCACTTTCTCCAAATAAAAATGTTTCCAATGTTACAGCTAAACTTTGCAGAATCAAGGCGATAAAAATACCAACAAGTCCATAAAGAATAATTTTTGGTACAGAAGATTTAGGAACTGCTGCTTCAATGGATAAAGGTTCCCTTTGTCTAAAATAAAGGAAGGCTAAAACGATCGCACCTAAAATATAAGCAATTGCTGTCGCAGTAATCAAATCTGTGGTTGTATGGACGATTCCAATAGAGGAAAGGATCAAAGGTGAAATGAAAATCAATCCATAGCAAAAGGTACTCAGAAAACTATATTTTTTTAATGACATAAGGTCCTCCTTAAAATTAGGCAGAATAAAGAGGCTGGGACAGAAGTGTTTAACTCCGAGAAATAAGAAGAAATTAACGAAAATTGCTGTTCAAATTTTTGTGAATTTCGGCTTATTTAAGAAGGCGTTGCTTCTGCTCCCACCGTTTATTCGTTTTTAAAGAATGAGACAAAAGTATTTCTTACTTTTGTCCCAAGCTCTCTTTAATTATAACATACTTCATTTACCTTCTTTTGTTTTGAAACGTAAGGGATAACGTAAAAATTATAGAACTTCATCTAAAAAGCTTGCAAAAAAATGGAAGAATGAGTATTATTAAAAATGTAGGTTAGCACTCGACTTGTTAGAGTGCTAATAAATTCAAAAAAGAGTTATCGGAGGGATTTATCGTGTTAAAACCATTAGGTGATCGCGTCGTTATTGAAGTCGCAAAAGAGGAAGAAAAAACTGTTGGAGGAATCGTTTTAGCTTCATCAGCTAAAGAAAAACCACAAACTGGAACAGTTATCGCAGTTGGTGAAGGCCGTTTGTTAGAAAACGGGGAACAAGTTCCTGCTACTGTAAAAGTAGGCGACCAAGTAATGTTTGAAAAATATGCCGGTACAGAAGTGAAATTTGAAGGAAAAGAATATTTGATCGTCGCTGGAAAAGATATCATGGCGATCGTTGAGTAAAAACAAAGCAATCAATTAAAATGAATGAAAAATTTTGATGAGGTGAATAGATATGGCAAAAGAATTGAAATTTTCAGAAGATGCTCGTGCAGCAATGTTACGTGGCGTAGATAAATTAGCAGATACAGTGAAAGTAACATTAGGGCCAAAAGGTCGTAATGTCGTATTGGAAAAATCATATGGCTCACCATTGATCACAAATGATGGGGTAACGATTGCGAAAGAAATCGAATTAGAAGATCATTTTGAAAACATGGGAGCAAAATTAGTTTCTGAAGTTGCTTCAAAAACAAACGATATTGCTGGTGACGGTACAACAACTGCTACAGTCTTGACTCAAGCAATCGTACGTGAAGGATTAAAAAACGTTACAGCAGGAGCTAATCCTTTAGGTATCCGCCGTGGGATCGAATTAGCAACAAAAGCTGCTGTAGAAGAATTACACAATATTTCAACTGTTGTTGATTCAAAAGAAGCCATTGCACAAGTAGCGGCTGTTTCATCTGGCTCTGATAAAGTAGGACATTTGATTGCTGACGCTATGGAAAAAGTTGGGAACGATGGCGTAATCACTATTGAAGAATCAAAAGGGATCGAAACAGAATTAGACGTAGTTGAAGGAATGCAATTCGATCGCGGTTACCTATCACAATACATGGTAACTGACAATGATAAAATGGAAGCTGTTCTAGAAAATCCATACATTTTGATCACTGATAAAAAAATCTCTAACATTCAAGACATCTTGCCATTGTTAGAACAAATCTTACAACAATCTCGTCCATTATTGATCATTGCAGATGATGTGGATGGCGAAGCTTTACCAACATTAGTCTTGAATAAGATTCGCGGAACATTCAACGTTGTCGCTGTCAAAGCTCCTGGATTTGGTGACCGTCGCAAAGCAATGCTTGAAGACATCGCTATTTTGACTGGTGGTACAGTGATCACTGATGACCTAGGCTTAGAATTGAAAGATGCAACGATCGAAAACCTAGGAAACGCATCAAAAGTTGTTGTGGATAAAGACAACACAACAATCGTTGAAGGATCTGGCGAAAAAACAGCTATCGAAGCGCGCGTTCAATTGATCAAAAATCAAATCGCTGAAACAACTTCAGACTTTGATCGCGAAAAATTACAAGAACGCTTAGCAAAACTTGCAGGTGGTGTGGCTGTCGTTAAAGTCGGCGCTGCAACTGAAACAGAGTTGAAAGAATTGAAATTACGCATTGAAGATGCATTGAACGCAACACGTGCCGCTGTTGAAGAAGGCATGGTTTCTGGTGGGGGCACAGCATTAGTGAATGTCATCGGTAAAGTTTCTGCAGTAGATGCAGAAGGTGATGTTGCTACAGGTATCAAGATCGTTGTTCGTGCATTAGAAGAACCAATTCGTCAAATTGCAGAAAATGCTGGTTACGAAGGTTCAGTCATTGTTGATAAATTGAAAAATGTTGAATTAGGAACAGGATTCAATGCCGCAACAGGTGAATGGGTAAACATGGTAGAAGCTGGTATCGTTGACCCAACAAAAGTTACACGTTCAGCATTACAAAATGCAGCATCTGTTTCTGCATTGTTATTAACAACAGAAGCTGTCGTAGCTGACAAGCCAGAACCAGCGGCTCCAGCAGCGCCAGCAATGGATCCATCAATGATGGGCGGCATGATGTAGTATTTAAGAGAGAACCTTGATATATCAGGGTTCTCTCTTTTTTTGAAATTTCTGAAAAACTGACTTTTGTACTTTCGTTTATTCGAGAGTCTGTAGCAAAACTGATTTGTAGATTTGTCCCATATTCGCTTTTTTGTTAGGAAAACTCTCTGAAATGGTTTTCAAACATCTCTAGATATTAATTTTTCAAAAGAAAAAGTACCCAACTGTTAAAAAAACGAATAGTTGGGTACCAATTATATCAGCTAGATGCTCAATGATTTACAGTTTTATTTCACCAGAGTCCTATGTCGCAATATGGCTTTACGCAACTCTTCCAATAGAATGATCGGAATCGGGATCAATGCCAAGCCAAACCAAGCAATCAATGGAATATTGGTGGTGTTGAAGGCATCCTGCAAGAAAGGAATGTTAATCAGAGCGGCTAACAGGCAGATTTCAAAAAAAATACCTAACAAAACTCGTTTGTTGCTGAAAAAGCCGATCTTGAATAAGGATTCTTTTTCTGCTCGACAGTTGAAAACAGCACCAATCTGACTAAAAACAATTGCTGCTAAAGTCATTGTAGTGGCCATTACATAAGTTTTGCCTGTACTTGCCAATGGAATAGTTGGCCAACCGTCAGAATAATTGATTACGAAATAAGCACCAATCGAGATTACAGATGCCATCAGACCATACCAACCAAATGCCTTCCAGATCAACTTTTTGGTCAAGAGATGATCTGTTCGTTTGCGAGGCGGTTTGTTCATCGTTCCAGGTTCGGTTTTTTCAGTGGCTAGGCTTAGTGCCGGCAACATATCGGTCCCTAGATCGATAGAAAGGATCTGCATTACCGTTAAAGGCAATGGGATCATTCCCCGAGAAAGCAGAAATAAAATTGATGGAAAAGCTTCTGGCATATTGCTATTTAAAATATATAACAAGAATTTACGTATATTATTATAGACCGTACGACCTTCTTCAATAGCATTGACGATCGAAGTGAAATTATCATCTGTTAAGATCATGTCGGCGGCTTCTTTTGCGACATCAGTACCGGTGACTCCCATTGCCACCCCGATATCAGCTTTTTTCAAAGCTGGGGCATCATTGACGCCATCTCCAGTGGAAGCAACAATTTCACCTAAGGATTGTAAGAGAGAAACGATCCGATATTTTTGTTCTGGTGCGACTCGGGCAAAAATGATTTGATGGGTAAGATTTTCCTTTAGTTCGTCATCAGACATCGCTGATAGTTGTTCGCCTGTCACGACACGGACATCGTCACCTTCAACGATCCCGATTTTGCGGGCGATACTTTCAGCGGTCAAGCCATAGTCACCTGTGACCATGATGATCCGAATGCTAGCAGCGTGACATTTTTTTATTGCTTCGATGACGTTTTCCCGTGGTGGATCTTGGCTGGTAGTGATGCCGACGAAGATCAACTGAGTTTCCGTTTTTTCAATGCTGTATTCAGCTTCATCCGGATTTAATCGGCGGTAGGCGAAAGCCAGTGTTCGCAGACCTTCTTTGGCTAAAATGTCATTTTGATCAAGAATCTGTTTTTTACGTGTATCATCGAGAGGCTTGATTTCTCCATTCAGTAAAAAGTAAGTACAACATTCGAGGACTTCGGTGATTCCGCCTTTGGTAAAAATAAAGCGATCATTTTGTTGCTGATGGATCGTCGACATTCGTTTGCGTTTTGAATCAAAGGGTAGTTCACTAAGCCTTTGATAGCGTTCTTTCTCTTCTGCCAGATCATAATCCGCTTTATTCGCTAATATGAGTAAACTGCCTTCATCGGGACTACCTACTAATTGATATTCTTGATCTGTTTGTTGGATAGCAGAGTCGTTATCTAATGTACCGATACGGATCAGCTGTAATAGATCTTTTTCTTTAGCTAATTCGATTCGCATGCTGTCTTTAGTTACGATACCATTTGGTTCATAACCAGTGCCAGACACTTCATACTGTCCATAAGGCAACCACACTTTTTCGACGGTCATCTGGTTTTTAGTCAACGTTCCGGTTTTGTCAGAACAGATAACCGAAGTTTCTCCTAGTGTTTCAACGCTATTTAGGTGTTTAACGAGAGCATTTTTCTTAGCCATCGTCTGAACTGCCAGCACTAAAGATAGAGTGACCGTTGGTAACAACCCTTCTGGAATAAAGGCTACCATCATTCCTAAGGCAAAAATAAATGATTCAACAACAGGATTTTTTACGAAAAAGACTGCTGCTAGAAAGAAAATCACACCGATCACAATGGCGATCAGGGAAAGTTGCTTCGTTAAGACGTTTAGTTCTTTTTCTAATGGGCTGGGAGTTGCATCAACGGAGCTGGTCAAAGAAGCAATTTGCCCAAATTCAGTTTTCATCCCTGTTTGGGTAACTACCATCAATCCACTACCACTGACCACGGAAGTTCCTTCATAAACCAGATTCGCTTCGGCAAAGCGCCCAGCTGCTTTGACTTCATCAGCGGTTAATGTGGCGCTATCCTTGTTAACGGTGGTGGATTCACCAGTTAAAGAAGATTGATTGACTTGCATGCTGTCAGCTTGCAATAGACGGCCATCCGCAGGAATATTATCACCACTTTTGATCTGTACGACATCTCCGGGTACGATATTTTCCACCAGAGTGTTTTCTACTTTACCATTGCGTAAGACGCGAGCATAGTTTGGTAACATTTTTTGCAGGGCAGAGGTTGCTTGACTAGCGCGATATTGCTGCCAAAAACTGAAGAGCCCGTTGATCACATTGACCAACCAGATGGCGATCCCTAATTCGATCATACCGGCAAATAAAGCTATAAAACCCGATATCCATAATAAGAGTGCCATCAGACTTGTGAAATTTAATAAAAATGTTTTGATAATCGATTCTTTTTTTGTCGTGTTGATTACATTTTGACCGTATTTGGTTAAGCGTTGCTGCACTTCATCCGCTGAAAGTCCCTTTTCTGAACTTGCTAGTGCTTGATAAGCCGCTTGGACCGAACTAGTTGCCCAATTTATCTTGTCCATGGTCATCACCTCTGTTTGTATTTTCCTCCTAAGATCCAAAAATTGCAAATCGGTTTATGGGTTACCTGAAATGATGTGAAAAGAAAAATAATCGTAGAAAATCAGTAATATGTTTGGACTGATTTCTTCATAAAATTTCGTCAGTATCAGGTGGGGTAGCATTGATCATCAGATATTATGGATGGAATGGAAAAGCTGATTCTAATCCCAGACATGCTTGGCCTATTTTTCAATGAGGTACTTCACTATATGTAAGTTTAAAGAACGATCAGAGAGGCTGGTATAAAAGTAAGAAACACGTTTGTCTCATTCTTTAAAAACGAATAAACGATGGGAGCAGAAGCAATTCCTTTTTAAATAAGCCGAAATTCACAAAAATTTGAAAAGCAATTTTCGTGAATTTCGGCTTATTTCTCGGAGTTAAACACTTCTTTCCCAGCCTCCCGTAATATTTTCATCTATTGAGGATGATTGTCGTTGAGCAAAACCTCAATGTAGTGCCTATTCTTTATTAAAATACGTTTCTTGTACTATTTTCATGACATCGGCTTCAGTTAGTTTTTTCGTGTCATTTGCAAAGCTGTAGTAAGACGGTTTTTGATCGTAATAGACTTCGACTGTCAATGTTGCTCCTTCCTGATCTGCAAATAAATCGATTGGGATACTGTAGGAATCCCCTTGAAGAAGATGATAAAAAAGATGTGACCCACAAATTGAGCAGAAACCACGTTCCGCCCATTCAGATGATCGATAGCGGGTAACTAAATTGTCAGGTTGTATAGAAATAGTTGCACCAGTTCCTGCTTCAACCGTAAGCAGCGGTCCTGCTCCCCAACGACGACACATCGAACAATGACAGGCGCCTACCTCGGAATGAATGTCTTGAACTTCCATTGAAATAGCGCCACATAAGCAATTTGCTATCTTCATTTACTTTCCTCCTATTGTTCTTTTTTGTTGGATAGTGGAAAAACTTGAAATAGAAAAAATACAGTATTGATATTCAAGGGATCATAAGTGAATGAACTACTTACTATTTTCAGTGTATCATAGGGGGAACGAAAAAACCTTTAGGAACTGATTTATCAATATTGAAAAGGATCTCATTATGATTCATATCTTCATGGTCACTTATCCTAGTGCAGCCAGTGTTTCTTTGAAAGTTGTCTGGATAAAAAAGCCCTTCATTGACAGTGAAGATCTGCATGATAAGAAGGGTAATAGTTGCGGTTTTAGCAATCAATAGTTTTATACGGTTAAGGAGGGTGCTTCAATGAGGAGCTTTGAGGAAAAAAGGAATGTGGGACAAATCTAAAAATCAGGTTTGCTACTGACTCTCGAATAAACGAAAGTCCAACAGTCAGGTTTTTCGGAAAATTCAAAAAAGAGAGTGAGAAAACAATCGAAGCTTTTTTCATCATCTATTCCCCTTTTTCTTTACTCTATCACTAAAGTTATTTCACAACAATCAGACCTAAGTAGTAGTTAATGAGGAAGCGCATTTTTCAGTTAAACAAAGGGAAAACCTGTTGCCATGAGAAAATAAGATCAACTCTAGGAGGAAAAGATAAAATCAATGTAGGTGGAAATAAAGAAGAAAAACATGTGAATCAAAGAAATGGAGAGTGCATTAAAACGAAATAGTTTCATGACAACCTCGATTTATCACATATAAATGAAAAAATTGCTACAGAGTGTACTATTTTTCCTAGGTATAAAAAATTCTTTTGACATTAAGTAGGCACGCTTAGAAATATATGTTATATTTGTGATATCGTTATAATGTATGCGGATGCAAAGTGACGAAAAATAGACTTTAGGAGGATAAGAATGGACGGATTGATGAAGTGGATGGAAAGGTATATTTTACCAGTCGCAACAAAAATAGGTTCAGAAAAACATTTAGTTGCTTTACGTGATGCTTTTATTGGAACAATGCCAGCTACTATGGCTGGTGCAATCGCAGTGTTGCTAAATGCATTTATGCGTGATTTTCCCAATACGTATCTAGGAGAAGGAAATGCAATAACTACATTTTTTACACCAGTTATCGGTGTGAATGGTCTGATCTGGAATGGAACATTGGCGATCATGGCGGTTGTTTTTGCACTATCTTTAGGGGCTAACTTAGCCAAAGCTTATGGGGTAGATCCAGTTTCCGGTAGTATCGTTTCTTTAGTTGCTTTTATTATTGGATTACCTGATGCTGCTACGGCGGTGTTGACATTGCCGGAAAAATTATCAGAAGAAGCAGCAACGATGATTACTTCCGCTGGGGGAGTTCTTGCTGATACGGAAGGTGGGCAAACACTTTCAATGGGGGCGTGGGGCTATTTTAATTTTGGAAAATATATGGGTGGCTCTGGGCTTTTTACAGCCATGATTTTTGGGTTTATATCAGTTATCATTTTCGCACTTCTAATTCGTAAAAATATTATTATTCGTATGCCTGATTCTGTTCCTCCTGCTGTCTCAAAAGCTTTTGCTGCTATCATACCTGCAGTAGTCTCATTGTATGTCGTTGGTACTATCAATTATCTGTTCAAACAAACTGCTGGTGTCCCTTTGATTGATTGGATCTCAGAAGCGATCCAAAGACCTTTGATGCATCTTTCACAGGGCTACGGGGCTGTCTTTATTATTGTTCTGCTTGTCCATGTTCTCTGGTTCTTTGGTCTTCATGGAACGAATATCATGTCGCCTGTTTTACAGACTTTATATGGAACAGCGATGGTAGAGAATACGAATGCTTTTCAAAACAATGAACCGATCCCCTTCAAATGGGTAGCTGGTTCATTTGAGGCTTTTGTATGGCCTGGTGGAGCAGGAGTGACGTTAGTGTTGATCATCATGATCTTGGTACTATCTAAGCGCGCTGATTATAAAACAGTGGGTAAATTAGGAATTGCTCCTGGGTTATTCAATATCAATGAACCTGTGATGTTCGGTCTGCCGGTCGTCTTGAATCCGTTGTTGATGATTCCATTTATTTTAGCGCCATTAGCAACTGCGACCATTGCATACTTTGCCACGATGGCAGGATTGGTGCGTCCGGTAGTAGTGAATGTGATTTGGGTCATGCCTACGATCATCAGTGGCTTTCTTGCAACGGCAGGTGACTGGCGGGCCATCGTCTTGACAATCATAAACTTGTTAGTGGCTGCCTTGATCTGGGCACCATTCATTCTGGCGGCCAATCGATTGGATCCTACTGGGGAGCCAGAAGAATAATCAGAAACAAACTCCTTGCTCTGAGACGCGTTTCATAAGCTATACTCAAAGCATCAAAGGAGGGATTTATAATGAATACCTATATCAAAACGACCAATGAAACAACCAATGATTACTTTTATGCTTTCGTAGAATTTAAAGGATCAATGCTGTTACTTTCCAGTTTTCAAGGGTTAAATAAAACGATGGTTCAGAAAATTCCTTTAAGTGAAATTACTAGTTTGACAAAAGACACATATTTAGGTGGTCAACGCATCAGCTTTGAATATGATGAAACATTCTATCAATTTTTCGAATGTGGGCATGCTGTGGTAGACTATTTACAAGAAAATCTTTTCGTATAGGTGGCGAAAACCGAGTATGGCAAACATTCGAGATATCGCAAGACTCACTGGCTACTCTGTTTCAACAGTATCACGAGTGATAAATCAACATCCGTATGTGGATGAAGTAAAACGCGCAGAGATTCTGGCAATGATGAAGAAGCTTGACTATGTTCCGAATGCAAGTGCAAGGCAGTTAAGTTATGGGAAAACAAGAAATATCGGCGTCATTTTGCCCTATGCAAATCACCCATATTTTGATCAACTGATCGGCGGAATCATTGAGTCGGCTTTTAATGAGGACTATAAGGTGACTTTATTACCTACAAATTACCAAGCGGACCGAGAAATGATGTACATGGAAGAATTTGCAGGTAAAGCCTTTGATGGGCTGATCATTACTTCTCGAGCGAATCATTTAGAGGCTTTGCTTCCTTATCAAAAATATGGACCGATTGTGTTTTGTGAAGAAATCAAAGAAAAAAAGGCAAACTGCGTCTTTATTGACCGTGAACAATCGATTGAAGAAGTACTTTTCTTTCTACGTGATCAGGGAGTCAGACGTCTCGGTGTGACATTAGGTAGAAGCAGTCGACTCAGTTACAATTCAAAAATCACATTAGAACTTTGTAACAAAGTGTTTCCGGACTTTGAAAATCAGCATGTTTATTGGGATTGCATCGACCATGAGCAAGGTATCAAAGCTGGCACTTTTTTTGAAAAGCAAGCAATTGATGGGGTGCTAGCAAATTCAGATACAGTCGCAGCTGGAATTTTACAGCAATCTTTTTTGGAAAGTAATCGACGGATAGTTGGTCGGGATAATTTACTGATCAGTGAAATCATGAATTTTCCAACGATCGATCACGGGCTGATTGCTTGTGGAGAAATGGCATTCCAACTTCTGATCGAGGAACGGTTGGAACAAATCAAAATTCCTTATCGATTTATCGAGAGATGAATAAAAAGAATAATCAATAAAAAAGAGGTCGAGACAAAAGTCGTTTAGGTTTGAGAAATTGGAGAGAAAAACGTGGTTGGGACAGAAGTGTTTAACTTCGAGAAATAAGAAGAAATTAACGAAAATTGTTTTTCAAATTTTTGTGGATTTCGGCTTATTTATCGGAGTTGCTTCTGCTCCTATCGTTTATTCGTTTTTAAAGAATGAGACAAAAGTGTTTCTTACTTTTGTCCCACGTTCCTTTATTCGAATAATCGTTATTTCAAAAGTCACTATTACAAAAACAAATCAAAATTTCACAAAAAGATAAATATTTTTAGGAAATCTATGCTTGTTTTGTAGCAGACAGCTTTTGTCACAATCGCTATTTCTATTTGATACTAGTATGATTATTCTGTTTGTTTTTTTATGATCTCACTTAATGCTTTTGTTGCTCCCACACCGCTACGGCTATCATAGTAAGAAGTAAATCGTTCATCGGACAGATACATTGCCGCTAATCCTTTATGCGCTGCTAAACTGTAAGTAGGCCAACTAAAAGCGAGCCACTTTTTATGCGAAGAAAAAATAGACTCTTCTAGTTGTTGATTTGTAGGATCTTGAAGATAGTGAGTCAAATCAGCTAGAAGCTGTTCTTCGATTGTTTCCATGTCACGATAAGTTTCCTTATCCATCTCTTGCCACTTTTTAGTTGTCGCATGTACTGCCTTGTTGCCGTATTTTTCTCGTATTTCTTGACCATAGTGCAGTTCGTTTTCTGCTATTTTTTGCTGTTTGAATCCTTCAAATTTTTCTTGATCAGTCATATGTGTTCCCCCTTCGTAGTTCGTCAGTGTTTGCTGGATAGTTGTCAAGAGAGTATCGATCTGGTCTCTTTTTTCCTGTAACATTTTCTGATGTTCCAATAATGCCTGTTGATGGTCAAATTTTGGGTCGTCTAAAATCTCGCGGATCTGTTCCAATTTGAATGCAAGCGAACGATAAAACAAAATATGTTGCAGACGGTCCACTTCTTTTGGTCCATAGATACGATAACCGGAAGATGTGATCCTCGCTGGTTTCAAAAGACCGATTTCATCGTAAAAACGCAGTGTTCGCGGACTAACACCAGAGAGTTGAGCCATTTTTTTGATAGTGTATTCCATTTTCTACCTCCTGACATCTTTAGCATATTCCTTGACGTAACGAGAAGGTCAAGGGAAAGGATGACTATTTTTTTATCGCTGGATTTATGTTATACTAAATATAACAGAAAAAGTTTTTTTCTGTTATTGTTTGATTTAATTGAAAGCGATTCCTTTGGACGCTTATCCATATAAAAAAGAAAAGAGGAATGAGATGAAATTAATCGAGACACCTGTAACAAATAATTTGAATATCAAGACGTTTTACCCTAAGATAGTCGATTTTTTCTTTGGCGGTTCAGCAATCAAATATTATAAGCTGTATTCGTTAGATCGTACCCAAATTCTATTTGTAGATACGTATGATAAACAAGAATTAGTGATGATCAATACAAAGAAAAAAATCACAAAGAAGGAAATAGACTTTGCGGTTCGACGGATTTTAAAATCTGATCGTGAAGACGTCAAGGTACATATTGGCGTAAAACAAGACTTGGAGCAAAGAGGAATCCAGTTTAAGCGACCAAACAAAGACATCGTAATCGTTGAGCAGCGAACTATCGCCTCTGCTGTATAAATAAAAGACCACTAAGATCACTTGAATATCTGATTTTAGTGGTTTTTTTGTACGTTTTTCAGAAAATAATCAAGATTTCTTCTCCTAAGGTTTTTTTTTGTTATAATGGGAAAGAAATGAAAACTTGCCAAGAGGAGTAATAAAAAAATGAATAAAATATACCCAGATGACAGTTTGACTTTGCATACAGATTTATATCAAATTAATATGATGCAAACGTACTGGGAATTAGGTCGAGCTGATCTGCACGCTGTTTTTGAATGCTATTTCCGTGAAATGCCTTTTAACCATGGGTATGCCGTGTTTGCAGGGTTAGAACATTTAGTCGAATATTTAGAAAATTTGACATTCACAGAGACGGATATTGAGTATTTACGTAATATGAATGTTTATCCAGAAGGTTTTTTAACTTATCTAAAAGAATTTAAGTTCAAAGCAACAGTTCGTTCTGCCCGTGAAGGAGAACTAGTTTTTGCGAATGAACCCTTGATCCAAGTGGAAGGTCCACTAGCGCATTGCCAGTTAGTTGAAACAGCTTTGTTGAACATCGTGAATTTCCAAACACTGATTGCCACCAAAGCTGCTAGAATCAAATCAGTTATCGGCGACGATCCTTTATTGGAATTTGGAACAAGGAGAGCACAAGAACTTGATGCAGCAGTTTGGGGAACTCGTGCAGCATACATCGGTGGAGCAGATGCCACAAGTAATGTACGTGCAGGGAAAATATTCGGGATTCCTGCAAGCGGTACGCATGCACATTCACTTGTTCAATCTTACGGAAATGATTATGAAGCTTTTATGGCATATGCCAAGACGCATAAAGATTGTGTTTTCTTGGTGGATACGTACGATACGCTTAAATCAGGAGTTCCTAGTGCGATCAGAGTAGCCAAAGAATTAGGTGATCAAATCAATTTCCAAGGTGTACGTATCGATAGTGGAGATATGGCTTATATTTCTAAACGAGTACGGGAACAGCTAGATGCTGCTGGATTTACTGAAGCAAAAATCTATGCGTCAAATGATTTAGATGAAGCAACGATTTTGAACTTAAAAATGCAAAAAGCCAAAATAGATGTCTGGGGTGTCGGAACAAAATTGATCACTGCATATGATCAACCCGCTCTAGGAGCTGTTTTCAAGTTAGTTTCGATTGAAAGTAAGGATGGTAAAATGATCGATACGATCAAACTATCCAGTAATGCTGAAAAAGTAACAACTCCAGGTAAAAAGCAAGTTTGGCGTATCACGCGTAATTTCGATGGAAAATCAGAAGGGGATTATGTCACTCTTTGGGACGAAGATCCACGAGAGGAAGAAGAAATCTTCATGTTCCATCCAATTCATACATTTATCAATAAAACTGTGCGAGACTTTACTGCACGTCCAATCTTACAAAATATCTATATCGATGGAAAACTTGTCTATGATTTGCCTGTTTTAGATGAGATCAAGGAATACACTCGAACGAACCTTGATTCACTTTGGGAAGAATATAAACGTGACCTTAATCCACAAAAATATCCCGTTGACTTATCTACGGATTGTTGGAATCATAAAATGGCGACGATGGAACGTATGAAAAAAAGTGTTGCAGACATGCACAATGAAGCGTAAGGAGGAAAAACAATGAACTTACAAAAAGAAATCATCCAAGAATTAGGTGTCGAACCAACGATTGATCCAAAAGCTGAAATTCGAGTAAGTATTGATTTTTTGAAAGCATATTTGAAAAAATACCCATTTTTAAAGACATTCGTCTTAGGGATCAGCGGGGGACAAGATTCAACATTAGCAGGGCGGTTAGCGCAATTAACAATGGAAGAAATGCGTGAAGAAACAAAAGATGAGGACTATCAATTCATCGCTGTTCGTTTGCCATATGGGGAACAAGTGGATGAAGAAGACGCAAAAGCAGCCTTAGATTTTATCAAACCAGACGTTAGTTTACGAGTGAATATCAAACCGGCCGTAGATGCAGAAGTCACAGTTTTAGGTGAAGCTGGTGTAGAAATCAGCGACTTCAATAAAGGAAATATTAAAGCACGTCAACGAATGATCACGCAATATGCGATTGCAGGAGAACGAGCTGGAGCAGTTTTAGGAACAGATCATGCTGCAGAGAATATCACAGGTTTCTTTACGAAATTTGGTGATGGTGGAGCAGACATCTTGCCATTGTTCCGCTTGAATAAACGCCAAGGAAAACAATTATTAAAAGAACTAAATGCGCCAGAAAAATTATACACGAAGATACCAACTGCAGATTTAGAGGATGGCAAACCATTGATTGCAGATGAAGTAGCACTCGGTGTGACATATGATGAAATCGATGATTATTTAGAAGGCAGAGAAATTCCAGTCGATGCGCAAGAAAAGATTGAAGCATGGTGGAATAAAATGCAACATAAACGTCATTTGCCTATCTCAGTTTTTGATGATTTTTGGAAGAAATAAATTGCAGATCTAAATAAATCAGAAATTGAGCGCGAATAAAAGTAAGCGTATAGAGCCGAAAAACTGGGACATCAAAAAGTTGGTGTCTCAGTTTTTTATACTTATAGAGCAAACTCTTCTATTTTTTTGAATAGCCTGATTTCTTATAGTCTGAGTTAGGACTTGTTGTAGCGTTGGTCTTCATAGATGATTCAAAAATCTTCATTAATTCTTCTCGTTTCTTTACTTGTAAAAGGTTAACTACTAAAATAAAGTAGACAGTAATAATAAGCAATTCACTGAAAGTTGAAGGAGTATCTACTTGAAAAGAAAATTAAGCAATCTCTTAAATAAATTGACTTTAACACAAAAGCGTATTTTAAAATACACAGCAATCAGTATTTTTACTTTATTGATTGTTGTATTAAGCAATCTCTATTTACAATGGTGTCAAAATGATCTTTCTGTTGACCTTGCGTTGAACTTTGCTTTTTCGTGGCACACACAAAAATTCTTATTGGCATGTCTTGTATTGTTGATGATTTTTTTACTTTTAGTATCGGTTATGGGATCATTTCTTTTCGGTATGTTCTTTTACATTGTAGGTATCGGGATATTAGGCTATGCAAATTACTTAAAAATGAGTTATCGACAAGAGCCTATCTATCCAGACGATTTGAAAATGATCACGGAGTTCAGTTTATTGAAGGAAATGACTGGGACAGGCTCCTTTTACTTGTTGCTAGGGTTGATCGTGCTCGTCTTGCTTGGTGGTTTATGGGGGATTTACCGAAGTTTCAAAAAAGGACGGCGATTCCAGATACTACGCATGATTACATTGTGTGTAACTATCGGATCATTGGTATATATCAGTCATTTCAATAATCCTAATAATCTTTTGCGTAAGGCCTATAATAAAACAGCATTATGGATTCCTTACAGCCAAAAGATGAATTATTACAATACTGGGTTTATTGGCGGTTTTTTGTATAATTTAAAAATTGACCCAATGGATGAGCCTAAAGGATATTCAGAAGCAAAAATCAAAGAGATCACCGAAAAATATCAGGAATTGGCTGATAAAAAAAATCAAGAAGCAACAGAAGAGCAACCAAACATCATCTATGTCATGAGTGAGAGTTTCTCTGATCCTAGCCGGTTGAATGGTGTGGAGATCTCAGGTGATCCACTGGCAGATTACTATGATGTCGCAAATCAAACCTACAGTGGGAATATGCTCTCTCAAAATTACGGAGGTGGCACAGCGAATATCGAATTTGAAGCTCTGACTGGTTTTTCAATGGCACTATTTAATGCACAGTTGACCACTCCTTATACGATGCTTGTGCCTAAAATCGACCAATTGCCTTCACTCGTATCAACATTGAATGCCCAAAAATATCAGACGACTGCGATCCATCCTTTTAATACATCCATGTATAAAAGGGAAGATGTCTATAAGGTGATGGGCTTTGATCGCTTTATTAGTGAGGACACGATGAAATATACAGAAACGATCGATAATAATCCTTATACTTCAGATGAATCTGCCTATAAAGAAGTCATGGATCTTTTGAAGAATACAGAAACTCCGCAGTTTGTCCATCTAGTAACGATGCAGACACATATGCCATATAATGGAAAGTATTCGAAGCTAGACTATTCAGCAAAGACGATGGACGATAGTGGTACCAACAGTTTAGTTAATTATCTTCAAGACATTGCTTACAGCAGTCAAGCATTGAAAAAATTTACCGAGGAGTTAAAAGATCTTTCTAGAAGAACGCTAGTTGTTTTTTGGGGCGATCATTTACCGGGTATCTATTCAGAAAATATCCAAAATAAAAATGATAAGCAAACGTTACATGAAACGCAGTTTTTGATGTTTGACAATCAGGGGAAATTGACTGAGAACAGTACGCATGATGCGATTACTAGTCCATTTTATTTTGCTGCTAATTTGCTAGAGCAAACCAAACAACCAACGACTGGTTTCTATCAGTTATTATTGGAAATGGAACAAACACTGCCCGCGTTTGAACGAGAATTATACTATCAAGGAGGTCAATGGCGTCAAGAAGCACAATTGAATAAAGAGCAAGAAACACTTTATGATGCCTATAAGATGATCCAATATGATATTGTGTCCGGAAAACAATACAGTTTGAAGGAAGGCTTTTTTAAGAAATAGAGAAAAATGCATCGAATAGTAAATGAAGAAAACCTGTCTTTTAGAAATAAAAACAGGTAAAATAAAAAGTAAAGAGTCAAATGAAATAAAAATCGGAAAGTAGGAAAATGAATGTTACCAAATATGGGCTATTATGTTCAAGCTGTCGATCGAATGGTGAAAGAAACGGAAGAAATCGGAGAAACAATGCATCCCAAATACCAAGTGGTCAGAGAGGCAATCGACCAAAATAAAACGGCTGATCTAAGCTCTGAAGAGTTAACTGAAATCAGTGAATTATTCAAAGATGGAACAAAGAAATACCAACTGATTTTAAAGAAAATCAGTCAGCTTCGTCCACCAGCCAAAGTAATGGGAATCCACAAAAATTTTGAAAAAGCCTATATTTCTTATGTTGCAGGCTGTGAAGAAATGATCCAAAGTATTACGACAAAAGATGGAGTAGATGTAGCTTTGTTCAACGCGTCAGAAGAAAAACAGGACAAAGCGACAGAAAATATTTCATCAGCCATTCAAAAAATGACTAATTTGTTATTGAAAAAATAAAAAAATACTTGATTTTATTGAAAAAAAGAGTTATTTAATCTAAATGTTAGATTATTTTTATGATAGTTTAGCTTAAGTGATTTATGATGGATACGTAACCAAGCTAACCAACAACAAACGAATGATTATTTGAAAAAATAATCTCCCTTTTCCGCTGAGCCTAACCAACTCAGCGGTTTTTTATTTTATCCACGTATTTTTTAACGATTAGTGATTATCCAGTGAGTGCTATTTTAAGTTTAAAACTAGCTTTGTGCTAAACTTATAATGAGAGCGCCATTCAAAAATACTTTTTTCTAAGGAGTGAGATGAAATGTCCGAAATTCCAATTGAGGAATTGATGAATATCTTAAATAAAGAATCAAATGCTACAAGCCGTGCACTGGGTATCGAAGCGATTGAACTGTATCAAGAATTAGAAGTTTATTATCACTCAGCTTTAGATGAAGTAGAAACGAAACTATTCATTATTGATCGTGAATTAAGTAGCAATAGTCACAGAGGAAGAAAAAATAGCATCCACCAAATTCAGAAAAGGATCAAACGATTCAAGAGTGTTGTGAACAAATTGAATCGCAAGCAACTGGATTATTCAGAGCAAGCAATCCTTGCGAATGTACGCGATTTTGCCGGCTTAAGAGTTATTTGTTCCTATAGTGACGATATCTACACGTTGATCAACTCATTGAGCCATCATCCTGATATTACGATTCTGACGATCAAAGACTACTTAAAGCACCCTAAACCGAGTGGGTATCGCAGTGTCCATGTTGTTTTAGAAGTTCCAGTCTACTTTCTTGAAGAAACAAAAAAAATCAAAGTTGAAATTCAATTTCGGACGATTGCCATGGATTTTTGGGCTAGTTTAGAACATAGCTTACGGTATAAAAATAATTTAGAAAATCCTGAACTCTCAGAAAAATTACAAGGGATTTCAGATGACATTGAACATTTGGAAAATGAAATGCTGGCTATCCGTAAAGAAATCGAGGGGTTATCTGAGGAGTAAGGCAGCGATTTAGCAAGTGGCTAAAAATTTCAGTAGGTGTTAGAAAAGGGGCGAAGACATGAGATTTTCTGTGTTATTTGTGGTATACAGCTGTGTATTAGGTCTGATAGTTGGAGCTGTCGCAGCTTTTTTTTTACTAGTCGCTAATTTTTTTATTGATTTAGTTTGGCAAGATATTCCAGCTATGGTTTCACTTCCTTTTTACCCAATGATCGTAGGGGTAGTAGGTGGCGTTTTAGTAGGGTTGCTTCAAAAACATTTAGGCCGCTATCCGACAACGATCGAAGAAACCTTAGGAGAATTCAAAAAAAATAATCGCGTTTCTTATAAACGAAGAATCGGGAAAAACATCTTTGCTGCGCTCGTTGTATTGATGTTTGGCGCAAGCCTTGGACCAGAAGCTGCACTTGCGGGTGTTGTGGGTGGCATGATCACTTGGATGGGGGATCATTTAAAAATAACTTTTGAGCATAAAGACGAACTATTGAAGCTCAGTATAGGAACAATGCTAGCAACGATTTTTCGGGCGCCGTTCGCTGGAATCAGTGAAGCTTTTGATGACAATCATCCTTTCAAATTGAAAAATAAAGCCAGAAAAATTGGTTTGTATGCAATCAGTACATTATTTGGTATTGTAGGTTTTTTATTTATTGAACAGTTTTCGCCAGAGGAAAGTGTTTTTGCACTCCATTTTTCCACTGCGATCCAGTGGGAGTGGCAGGCACTTTTATTTGCTCCTTTAGGTTGGCTGGTTGGAGGGATATTTGGCTGGATATTTTTAAAAATTGAAAAATTGACGAACAAAATAGCAGAAAAAATCATGGGCAAAATGATCAAGGCAGTGCTGGCAGGTATCGGTATCGGTGTATTTGGCTTAGTATCTCCCTATTTTTTGTTTTCTGGGGAACATCAATTGTTGCCTTTATCCAAAGAAGCCCTTCAATTTTCATTTTTCAATTTAGTTCTATTAGGTATAGGGAAAGCCATATTGACGAACTTTTGTTTTGCATTCGGCTGGCGAGGAGGGAAAATCTTTCCGGCAATTTTTTCAAGTACAGCAATAGGTTTTGCTTTTGTCAGTCTATTCCCTTATACGCCAGGATTGCTCGTCGGGGTAGTAGTTGCTGCTAGTCTGACCATGATCTTAGGTCAACCATATTTAAGCATGTCACTCTTGCTTTTTCTATTCCCGATCCAATTTTTCCCAGTCATCTTGCTTAGCAGCCTAGGGCTAGGTAAAGTAAAAAACTTTGTAGAAGCAAAATATGCAGAAACGAGTAAGTAAAATGACAAGGAGATTCTCAATTCTACGTGGAGAAGCGTAAAGCACTGTAGACTGTGAACAGATGATGGAGATGGCTAAAAAATCCTAGTAAAACAAATCAGAAACTTTTATAATAAAAGTAGAATAAATTTACCGAGGTGAAAAGCATGGCATTTGAACAAATAGCAACTGTAATGGGCGCAAAAACGAGTTATCGTCTGCACCCAGATGCAAAAAGATACACCCTTAGAGACAATGGCTTTACTGAAACAAATGGAGGAAACTATCAATTGATTCGTCCGCTAGATGCAACTCCACAAAGTAAAGAAGGTTTTAAGCTGAAAATCACTGTTTCAAAAGACATCAAAACGTTAAAAATGTCGATCACGACTGCGAATGGATTGAAAGCTGTCAATATCTTCAAAGATGACAAACAAAAAATGAGCCAAGATAAATTTTATTTTTTGATGGATGGTATGATCAGTCGCGGACTATTTGAAAAAGTATGATTTCATAGTATGGTCTGAATAAAAAGAGCCAAAGAATCGAAGAGAACAGTTCTTCGACTCCTTGGCTTTGTTTCTTATTCGTAGCATTGGATTTGTGTCTATTCCACTTTTGTCCACTCATCGATGGATTTACCGTTTTCATCAACTATTTCAAGCCAACTATTTGTGCCACCGAAATAAAGGAGCAAGCTGGCTTCATTAACACTTTTCACAATGATATCTTTGGTCGTTTTTCCATTAGAAATACACTTTTTGAAGTCGTCTCGTAATTTTTCACCATATTTTGCTGAATAGCCGATAGAGCCATCTTTATTTCGCGGTGCTTCGGTAAGTAGTGTTGCACCTGATTTGATCAACATTTCATTTCGGTTAAGCCAATATAGTGTTGCTTGGCTGTTTCTGAAGTTTACAGTAAAGGGTATTTCGCTGATCTTTTTTGACCAGCGATGACGAGCCTTTGCTGTTTTTTGCTTTTCCGTTTTTTGCTTTTCGCCTAATGAATAGCCGAAAAGTGCGAGGATAGTCAAAATTTCTTCATTCGGAGTAGCCAATTTTTTCTGGATATTTGTGGGGATTTTTCTATCTAATGTTTCATCTGTCATAATTGTCAGCCCACTTGCTTGTGCTTTTTCAAGTAGAGAAGCAATCATATGTGGGGCTTCGATTTCCCATGACAGTTGGATGAGAATGACTTTATCCCACTTTTTAGGTTCGATCGTCCTGCCAATTGCTTGGCACTCTTTTTGAGCAAAAAAGAGATAAAATGAATTTTCGGGTAAAGGAAGCTTGTCCTCGGTTACACTTATTTTCTCGACTTCATGATCTAATGTGATGGTGATCGCTGAAGGGGTCAGTACAGTTTGAAAAGTAATCTCCATTATCGTTTCCTCCTATTTTTTATTCATTTTACCATGCGCAGAACCTTTTACCTTTTTTTAAGATCCCTTGTTCAATTAGTTTATTGTTTGCTGGACCTTTAGCGGATCGTTTAGGAGTAGAATAATTGTTCCTGTTTGCTAGAGTCGGTATGTTACTTTGTGGCATTGCATTATATGCGATCCCTTCTGATAGGACACATGATCAAGTGCTGCAAAAGAAGAGAAAGTTAGAAACGAAAGAATCAGTTGATGAGTGATATACTTGAATAATTTGAGACTTTTATTTACGCTATAGGAAAGAATGAAAGAAGGAGGATGCGAGATGAATTTTTTTACCAGTGATATCCACTTTTTTCATGCGGCACTATTAGGAAAAAATGATTTTGCGCCTAGGTTATTTGCTACAGTGGAGGAAATGAACCAGCAATTGATCGCCAGTTGGAATGCGGTAGTCAAAGAAACAGATCACGTTTACCATCTTGGTGATTTAGCGATGCATCCGCAATATGAAAAAGGTAGCCTAGAAATACTTGAATTAGTTCAGCAGTTCAATGGAACGATTCACTTTATCAAAGGAAACCACGATAGCCGAAACTTTTTTCGCTATTTGGAAAAACATGATCCTGGAAATAAAGATGGAACGAAAAAATTTTATTTCTATGACGTGGGAGCAATTGTCAAATTCAATCATCATCAATATTATTTAACACATTATCCCATGCTGCTGGGTCCAAATGATACCATCAGAAACCTTCATGGGCATATCCATCATTATAGTGTTCCTATTGGCAATGATGTCAATGTGGGGGTAGATGCGCCTGAGAGAGAACTGTTGAAAGTAAAAAGACCATTCGGGACACCTTTATCTGAAAAAGAAATTGAAGAAATCTACGAAGAAAAGCAAAAAGAACTAGCCAATTTACAATAAACGTCAAAAAGCAGTATTCAAATCAAGCCATTTTAGGTAAGATTGGAGACTGCTTTTTCGTCGATCCCTACGATTATGTATTCAAATTTTTACCGTTATTTCTGCATTTTACACATTATAAAATGCAGTAAACATATTGGCCGCTTTCGTTGAACCCTTTATCGATGATGGCGGTCCCTTTATTTAGTCTGTCGATATCTTTATCAATATCTTTTGAATAAACGATCAACGTTCGTTCTTTTGTGTACTGATTCAACCAATCGATCCCATAATCAACGGGCTGATTGATCATGAGGTTGTAGTAATACTTTCCATATTTCTCTTTTCCTTCTTCTGTCATCGTATAATCATGATTTAGACCATAGCCGTTACGAGCCGCTGCTGCAGTAGAAAAAGAACCATGGAATCGAATATACGTTGCATAACGATACGTTCCATTTTCTAAGCAAATCAACGCATAAAAATTATTGTAAAAATAATACCAGCCACCAGTCAGTTTGTTGTGGGAAATATCAGCAAGCATTGGATTTGGGTTATTCAATTGATAATGCTCGTAGACGGTGAGATTATCTGTGTAATCAAATCGTTGTTGGGTAAAATCGGGTGGGATGTGAACGACTTGATTGATTAGAACATTATTGATAGGGTGCGCTTTTTTTACGATTTCCGTATAACTTGGATTGTAGCGTAAATGATTGAGATCCGTTGTGATGTTTTTAGAATAGACGATTTCAAAAGAACAGTGGGTGTAGGTATTGATCCAGTTCATTACATAGTTAGGGATATCTTCGTTTGCGATCATCTTTGGGATAACTGGAATCGTTGAATCTGCATATTTTTTTTGAGCTTCATCAGTTAACAAGAACTTTGTAAAAATATCTAGTTGCGCCAAGAGTGTCCCAAAGGAATTACGTCCCAAGGTTAGCTCCGTACTGACATAAGGTTTCTGGGTGTTTCTGTCAATGGCGATAAAGCGATAGTCGTTTCTTAGGTGATAGACATTGGACATTTCGCTAAAAGTAAAATCAGCTAGATCGGTACCAGGTTCTTCGACTGGTGAGCTAATAATATTTTGCAAGTAATAATTATAATCTGCGAAGGAAGGATTGGTCTTTTTTACTGCCTCTGATGCTTCTCGCTAGGGCTAACTATATCAAGTTCGAGTATATTTTTGGCTTCTAAATCAATTCCTTGAAAAGAACTATCGTTTTCATCAGTTGTCTCATCAATTCTGCCATCTGGAGTCGCATTCATGTAAGCTGCCCATACAAGCATAGAACAATACCTGTCGCTTCTGGATGAGCTGCGATCTCTGTGGTTGCTAGGTTTCACTATAACGTAAGGTTTCCCAAGTTGACTACCCATAAATTGGATAGCCGATTTTTTTTGTAAAGCAGTCGCTTCAGAAACTCTCAAAATAGTAGCTTCAGTATAATCAAAGCGAGTATCATCTAACACTCCATAGACGACGCCACCTGGTCTAACATCCTTTTTTGTCGCTTCAATCGTTCGAATATAGCGAAAGGTTTCTTCTTTGCCATTAATCAGATGCGTTTCTTCGTAAATTCCTTCTACGATCATGACATGATGGAGGTAGAATCCATGTTTTCCAGCTCGATTTTTTTCAAAAATGATATCCCCAGGCTGAACGGTATTCAATAAATCATACGTACCGTAATTAGGCCTTTCTTCAAAGACCAGTTTCTCTAAAGAATTGCCGATATTGTAAGACCATAAAGGCGGATTTTTTGCTAATCGTTCTGCTTCTTTTGGTGAATATTGCTCATTGACGGAGTGCAGATACTCGTTTAATTGGTCTTCGTCTGACAAGGAGTCTTTTAAGGCAGCTTGCTGATAGTAATTATCGGTAAATTCATCAAGGGTCTGATCAAAGAAAGCGTATTCATTTTTGGAAAAGTCATAGTATTCGGTTAGTTGTTCATCGGTCGTTGTTTCTCCATGGGCATCAGTGACAGGGACAGCGAACAAAAGTGTCCAAAAAGCAGTAACAATAAAAAAGAATTTGAATTTCAAAGGTATCCCTCCTAAGTTTCATGATAGAATAATAACATATAAAAAATAAATAAGCGGACTCAAATAAAATTTTATGTGTTTTTTAATTAAGGCGAAAGGAGCGACATAACAGTGGAGATAAAATAAATTTAAATCCGAAGGTAAACGTATTTATTTCGAACATATGATAAAAATGCTGATTTTAATGACTATGATTGTTGATTCTTAGCAGAGTAATTAATAAAAGAAAGGGTTGAATAAGCTTTGCATATATAATTATCTTGTTAATTTTTTTGTTATTAAATTATAAGGATATTTTTATTTAAGATAACGTTTTAAAGTTTGCGAAATTTGCTGATCCTTGATGTAATGATCGAATTGTTTGCTTCTCGAAAAGGCGCTAAAAGAGTCGTTTTTTATTCAGATAAATGCTTGTATGACTCTTTCGCAGATGACCGCAATCCTATGTTTATCAATTGAAAGGAGATAAATGAAAATGAAGGCGTATTTAGTTGGCTTATGGCTATCCATGTCAGTGTCTCTTTGGTGTGTGATAGAGGTGTATCTTGATTATCCAGGTCCTGTGAGTTTTGTTTTTATGTTTATCATAATCGTTCCAGGCTTAATTGGACTTTACTTTTCAACAAAAATAAAGACTGTAAAGTGGAGATGGTTACTACTAGTAATGAATTACCTCTTTGCAACAATGTCGAATATTGTTCATTTTTTCGTAGTAGCATTTGAACTATTTTTAAAATGAATAAGAAAAGAAAACTGAAAAAGGAGTTGTTTTTATGTTTTCACTAAAAAGTAAGACGTATACTAAGCTTTCTTTGACTTTATCAACAATCACGCTTCTATTTACGAGCTTCTATTTTATTCCGTTTATGAAGGAGAGCCCACTTTTTCTTGCGCTGACTATGGCAGGATACTGGATGAGTGGCAGTGCTAATTTAATGATTTCCACAAAAATTGAGCCTCAGTGGTTAAAAAGAAGCATTATCTTCCTTAATTTGTTCTGTGTGTTAGGGAGCAATTGGTTTTTATATTTATCGAATTGAAATGAAGTTGGGCAAAATGAAATGGATGACCAAAAATGAACGCATAGTTAGTTGGCTTATGACTATCCATGTTAGGGGCTCTCTGGTGTGTGATAGAGACGTATACAAAATAATAAATAGCTAAATGGATGAATTTTTTTAAAGGAGTGATGTTAATGTTTCCAATAAACAGTAAAACATGCACGAATTTTTCAAAGTATTTCTTAATCGGCAGTGTTTTCTTACTGGCATTGATAGTGATGCTAGTTATTCGGTTTAGGAATATTCATGGATCCTTCTAGTTGCTTCATCTTCTAGAGGTAAGTGTAGGAGCTGGCTATTATCTTTCCTGTTTACTCAGTGGTATCAGTTTTATTTTTGCTACAGGCACCCATTCAAAATTTTTAAAAAGGCTAACTGCAGTTGTCCATTTTAGTAGTATTTATGTGTTGTCTATATATATCATCGGCTTATTATTGTGGGAAAGCCCTGCTGTGTTACTTGCAATAGTTGCCTATTTGCTACTATCAATCTGGGTACTGAAAGTATATGAGCAGAAATGGGTAGTAATCACTTGTTTAGGGATACCAATGGTTCTTTCAACTGGCTTGTTTATCGTGCTTAATTACAAAATAATCATTTATGGAGGTCGATGGGGGTGGGATACTCTTGGATACATGGTTATTCTTAACATTTCAGGTTTAATTGGTTTGACTCTTTCGACAACACTCAATAATGGAAAAGCTAAATGGATACTTCTGGGGATCAATTATGCATTTGCGGCCTATTTTCATATTGTTATTTGGATTCTTGGGTGATAACTACAAGTTGACAATGGTAAGTGATTAAAAAAGACAAATGTTCTTAATTAAAAATACTATTGAAAAAAATAGTTGCTACTGGTGAATCGTAGATACTTACATAAAAAAGTTGTCCGTTCAAATCATGAGTTGTTCATTTTTTAATATGATGGGGTCTGTTCAAGGTGTGAGAAATAAAGGATGAAATTTTCAAAAATATGACGTATAATGTAAAATACTGAAAAGTTGCGACCTTCAACTCGTAGATGTTTCAGAAAATCTAATTGAAATGATGGTGATATCATGACAGACAACAGCAAAACACGCGTTGTCGTTGGGATGAGTGGCGGAGTTGACTCATCTGTAACAGCACTTTTGTTAAAGGAACAAGGCTATGACGTAGTCGGGATCTTCATGAAAAACTGGGATGATACTGACGAAAATGGCGTATGTACTGCGACCGAAGACTATAAAGATGTTGCGAAAGTAGCAGCACAAATCGGCATTCCTTATTATTCTGTTAATTTTGAAAAAGAATATTGGGATCGTGTCTTTGAATACTTCTTAGCGGAATATCGAGCTGGCCGAACACCGAATCCTGATGTAATGTGTAACAAAGAAATCAAATTTAAAGCTTTCTTAGATTATGCCATGGATCTAGGTGCTGAATATGTAGCAACAGGTCATTATGCGCAAGTAACACGTGATGAAAATGGTATTGTGCATATGCTTCGCGGTGTAGATAATAATAAGGATCAAACCTATTTTCTTAGTCAATTATCACAAGAACAATTATCAAAAACACTCTTTCCTCTAGGTGGAATGGAAAAAACTGAAGTACGTGCTATTGCAGAACGTGCAGGGTTAGCGACTGCGAAGAAGAAAGACTCTACTGGTATTTGTTTTATTGGTGAAAAGAATTTCAAACAATTTTTAAGTAACTATTTACCCGCCAAAAAAGGGAATATGGTGACACTAGACGGTGAAGTCAAAGGTCAACATGCAGGATTGATGTACTATACGATTGGTCAACGTCAAGGACTAGGAATTGGTGGCGGCGGAGCTTCACAAGAACCTTGGTTTGTCGTTGGAAAAGATCTAGCAACGAATACGCTATATGTAGGACAAGGGTTCCATCATCCAGCTTTGTATGCTACAAGTCTTGATGCAAGTGAAATCCACTTCACTACAAATGAAGACATGCCTAAAGAATTCAAATGTACCGCAAAATTCCGTTACCGTCAACAAGACGTACCGGTAACTGTACGTTTGTTAGAAGGAAACCGTGCAGAAGTAGTATTTGACGAACCTGTACGAGCAATCACTCCAGGACAAGCTGTCGTTTTTTATGATGGAATGGAATGTCTAGGTGGCGGTTTGATCGACCATGCATATCAAGAAACAAAAGTTTTACAATATGTTTAATCACAGCAGTAATTAAACCTTGAATAGCAAGAGAAGGCTGTCTCCTTTTAGTAGACTGTAGGCAAAGAAATTATTTGTCTACAGTCTTTTACTGTAATTGGAAGTAACGGTTGCCTATATTTGGTAACGCTTGTGATTTATCCGAACAAGTATAATTAAGAAAATGTAGAAAAAATGTTAGTAGTAGCATTTTGAGAATAAAATAAAAAAGCAGTTAGAACATTCTACGATGTCTCAACTGCTTTTTGTGTCAATAGGTGATGTGGGGTATAGGGGAACTTCTCATCAAGTCAGAGCGCTCTTTTCACGACCTCTATCCACGGTGTTCAAAAGCTTGCATCTTCAACAATAAGCCCAACCAGATGAAAAACATGAAAAGCTGTTTTTCTCTGTTTGTTCTTATTGCTTGATGCAGACCAGCCTTTTCACGACCTCTTGTTTATTTTGTGCTATGTTGATGCGAGACTGTCGATTGTGTGGTGTCTTCTTGCAATTGTGCGTCATTCTGGATTTCCTGTGTATTATGACGTACTAGTAAGAAGTTTAATAAAACAAGTACAGAGGTTGAAATAAATACACCACGATAACCAAACACACTAGACACACTTGAACCGATCATTGGGCCTACGACATTCCCAGTTGCTTGGAAAGATTGATTGTAGCTAAAGATTCTGCCTGCTGCATTGTGAGGAGAATATTTCGTGATCAACGCCTGAACAGCTGGTAGAAGACACGCATCAGAAATACCGATCAAGAAGCGAAGTCCAGCAAGTTGCCAAACATTAGTAACAAAGGCCATTGGAATATAAACGAGAATGGCGAATCCTAATCCGATAGCTAAAATCCGTTCGCTACCGATCTTATCACCCAAACGTCCAAAACGAGGGGCAGCAATCAATGTCGCAATCCCGGGAATCGAAGCGATAATACCGCTGATCAATGTCACGTTTCCATGACCATTCAGTAACTGTCGGATATACAGGCTGATAATTGGGCTGATCGAATTATTTGATGCTTGTATGATCATTGTAGTCACAAACATGCCGATCACCACATGAGGATATTTTAAATCTTTGAAAATTTGTTTGGCAGAAGACATGTCTTCTTTTTTGATTGGTACGAATTTTTCATGAACAAAGAAGAGACTTAATAAGAAAACGAAGAATAAAATGATCCCAGTAATGAAGAAAGTTGGACGATAACCAAACGCAGAAGCAGAGATTCCACCAAGTAGAGGACCAAGTAAAGTTCCAGTAACAGAACCAGTAGCCAAAGTACCTAATACTTGTCCGCTTTTTTCTTTGGGAGTGCCTGTTGCTACGAGTGCAGTTGCATTACTGATATAACCTGAAAATATTCCTTGTAATAAACGTAGAGCGACTAATTGATAGACACTTGTGACACAGCCCATTAAAGAAATCACGATTGCCATCCCTAATGAGGCACGTAAAAGCATCAATTTTCGGCCTTTTTGGTCCGCTAATTTTCCCCACCAAGGTGAGATGAGTGTCGTAACTAAAAAAGTAGAAGAAAATGTTATACCGCTCCAAAAATTTAACTGCGATGTAGTATAAGATCCCAAAGTATCTATGTAAAGTGACATGAAAGGCATGACTAGACTAAAACCAATACCTGCCATAAATGTACCAAACCATAAGACAAACAAGTTTTGCTCCCATGGCTCTCTTTTTCTAAACAATTTTTCCTTTATCTGTGTGGCCAATGCAATATCCTTCTTTCTGAAAAATTCCATTTACAGTTAGTTATTATAAACTACAATATGTAGTTTATCAATGAAACTCTCTTTTTTATCTTGGTTTTTCATGGTAAACTTATTTTGTTGAGGATTTAACTTATGAGAGGACCGTAGAAATGAAAAAAAGAAATCTATCTCAAGAGAAAATCATCGCCTGCTTCCGTGAGTTAGCAGAAGAGATGGATGTTCCACAAATCACGTTTCAACATTTAGCTAAACGTCTGGATGTCAAATCGCCTTCATTGTATAACCACTTTAAAAATATGCGTGAAGTAAAGACGGCTTTGACAGCGAGATTACTGCAAGAACTCAATGATGAATTACGTCGTGCATTAGTAGGGAAAAGTGGAGCAGAGGCTTTACGCATCTATGCGCAGATCTATCAATCTTTTGCGTTTGCGAATCAAGCTGTTTACGAATTACTGATCAGTATTCCGCATACAAATGAGGAAATACTATTGGACGGGATACATGAAACAAACCAGATCATTCTTCAAATTTTTGACTCATTCCCGTTAACAAAAGAAGAAAAAACACATCGTAGTAGAGAATTGAGAAGTATGATTCATGGGTATCTTTCTCTACGATTTTTGGGCTATTTCACTAAGGAACCAAAAGTCTCTCCTGAAGACAGTTATTCTTGGATGATCAATGATTTTATTGCAACTTTACCAAGTAAATGAAACAATCGTTATTTTATATTTAGTCCCTTCATAAAATGTCCCTTTTATAAGAGAAAATTCTTGCAACTTTCTTGAAAAGTGACTAAGATGAGTCTAAGAAAAAGCGAAGAAAAGGAGTACGAATATGTATCAAGTAGTTATCATGTTCGGTGACAATGAGCCTTGGTGGTTTTTTGAAAACTGGGAAGACGATATTGAAATCGAAGAGTCATTTGATTCTTTTGAAGAAGCACAAGCAGAGTATGAAAAAAAATGGCTTACAATCAAAAATCAATATGAGTATATCAATGCAAAAAGCAACTTTCTAAGTGCCTTCTGGAATGATGGCGAGGAACGATGGTGTGAAGAGTGTGATGATGATCTACAACAATATAAAGGATTGGCTTTATTGAAAAATCATCAACCAATCACCTTAGAAAGCAGAAAGGAATTTTATGAAACAACTAATTCTAGCGGAAAAACCAAGCGTTGCGAAAGACCTAAGCAAGGTGCTTGGTGCTAATCAAAAATACAAAAACTATTACGAAGGACCTAAGGTGATCGTTACTTGGGCCCTTGGTCATTTACTGGGGTTAAAAATGCCAGAAGACCTGAATAAAGAATGGCAAAGTTGGCAGATGGAAACATTACCAATGATTCCTAAAAAGTTAGGCATCAAACCATTACCAAAAACAGGTCATCAATTGAAAGCAATCAAACAATTAGCTCAACGAAAAGATGTTTCAGAAGTGGTAATCGCGACTGATGCAGGACGAGAAGGAGAATTAGTTGCTCGTTGGATCTTGGAGTATGTACATTTTAACAAACCAGTGAAAAGACTTTGGATTTCTTCACAGACAGACAAAGCAATCAAGACTGGATTCAAGCAACTAAAACCAGCTAAAGCTTATGATACACTATATGATTCAGCATTAGCTAGAGCAAAAGCAGACTGGTTGGTTGGTTTGAATGTTGCTCGTGCATTGACTGTGAAATATCAAGATAATTTATCAGCTGGTCGTGTACAGACACCTACATTAGCGTTGGTAAGAGACCAAGAAAGAAAAATCGAAACGTTTAAACCACAAACATATTTTTCGATTTTGTTGAATGTAGAAAAAGAACAAGCAAAAATGGCTCAGAAAAATCAATTTGCGTTGAAGTCACAGGAAGAAGCGCAAGCACTGGTTCAACGTTTAAGCCAACAAAAAGGAATCGTTTCATCTATTGAAGAGAAAACGAAGACTGAGAGCGCACCTTTACCCTATGATCTAACAGAGATCCAAAGAGAAGCAAATCAGCGTTATGGCTATTCTGCTAAGAAAACGTTGGGGTTAGTCCAAAGTTTGTATGAAACACATAAAATCGTAACGTATCCTCGGACAGATAGCAAATATCTGACGAATGATATGAAAATTACAATGAGTGAACGGTTGCAAGCGGTCAGCGATTTTGCTCCAGAGGTCAAACAATATCTAAAAAACGGGGCTGTAGTCCGTCAAACCAAAGTCTTTCAGGATAATAAAGTAACTGACCATCATGCGTTGTTGCCTACTGAAAAACGTCCTCGTTATGAAAAACTAAGTAATGAAGAACAAAAAATCTATCAAATGATCGTGACCCGCTTTTTAGGGTTATTTGCAGAACCACATAAAGTGAGCCAGACAAAAATTACTGTCGTTTTTGACAAAGATGAATTTATTTTCCGTCAAACCAAAGTATTACAAGCAGGGTGGAAAACAGTAAGCCAAGAGGAAGCAAGTAAGTTTGATTGGCAACAAGGACTACGTATCCAACCGAATTTTACGATCAAAAAAGAACTGTCCGCACCGCCAAAACCGCTGACTGAAGCGAGTCTTTTAGGTCAAATGGAAAAATATAGTTTGGGTACACCAGCAACAAGGGCAGAGATTATCGAAAAGCTGATCAAATCTGAATTGATGGAACGTACTCCACAAGGCTTACAAGTTTCTCCTAAAGGAAAACAATTATTAGAGTTGGTGAATCCTTCACTCGTTTCTCCAGAATTGACTGAAAGTTGGGAGAAAGACCTAGAGGCGATTGCTGCTGGTAAAAAACAGGCAGAACACTTCTTAAAAGAAATCGAAAAAGAAACAAAACGTTTAGTTCAGGAAATTAAAACAAGTAAGCAAACGTATCAAGATTTCTCAATCACACAAAAGAAGTGTCCAGAGTGTGGGGCCAATCTCCGCGAAAAAAATACGCGCGATGGAAAAATCTATGTTTGTACCAATCAAGACTGTGATTATCGTCGTCGAAAAGATCCCAAAGTGTCCAATCATCGTTGTCCACAATGTCATCGTAAAATGGAAATTATTGAAGGTAAAAATGGTGCCTATTTCCGTTGCAAATATGATGGTACAACGGAGAAAATGCTAGGGAAAAAAGAACAGAAGAAAAAAATGACCAAACATGAAGAACGTCGATTGATAAAAAAATATTCTCAAGCAGATGAACCAGAGGAAAGTCCACTGGCAGCTGCACTAAAAGCAGCCATGGAAAAATAGAGAATAAGAAATCAGAACAGAAGTGTTCAACTCCAAGAAGTAAGAAGAAATTCATGAAATTGTTTTTCAATTTTTTGAATTTCAGCTTATTTACTCGGAGTTGAACGGTCTTATCACGACCTTATCCGCGGTGTTCAAAGAGCTGACCTTCAACAATAAGTCAAAAAATCTCAAAATATGGAAAGCTATTTCGAGATTTTCCTTCTTATTTGCTCAGGTCAAAGCGCTCTTTTCACGACCTTATCTGCGGTGTTCAAGAAGCAACTCCTCAACAATAAGCCTTAGATTTCCAAAATATGGGAAGCTATTTTAGAAATCTAAGGCTTATTTTCTCGGAGCTGAACGCTTCTTTCACAACCTTTATAACCTTTCATAAATCGGCTCATGGTCTAAATGGGTTAATATCGTTAGGAAATCGGTGAATTTTAGGATCAATGTGGTTGTATTTATATTTGGGTGGAAGCCGACAGTGCTTTTTTGATCGATATCAGAGTCGATGATTACTTTAATCAGATGATTCTTATCATGCATCAATGCGAGAGGTGTAACTGTGCCTGGTGCAACACCTAATAAGTCTTTGAGCTGTTCTTCTGAGACAAAAGATAGACGTTTTTCTTCTAGTTGATCTGCAAGTTGTTTTAGATTTGCTTGTTTTTCGTCGGGTAAGATAACTAGATAGATTTGTTTTCCTTTTTTGGCTTTTAATAATAAGTTCTTTACTTGTGGTCCTGGAAGAGTAAATGGGATATTTTTAACAGAAGTTATTGCTGGATGCTCCACTTTCTGATAAGAAATGCCTAAGTGATCAAGCAACTCGTAGGCTTCTTGTTCAGTTGCAAGTGCCATATTATAAGACGCCTCCTTTTTTTATTAGTTTATCATAAAAAAGAGTTGACAAACTAAAAATAATCATGTAAATTACACGTAAGTTAAAACAAACGACATCGAAAAGAAAAGTAGCGATTAAATGTTTTAAGAGAGTCTCTGGTAGGTGAGAAGAGATAGCAGTTAATAGTGAAACACATCTTGGAGTCGATTTTCTGAAATAGAGTAGGAAAATCCGGGAAGCCCGTTATAGCTGCGGTCGTTGTTAGATGACCAGATAAGGTTAGTATCCGTGAGGTGCTGACAAAAAAAGGTGGAACCACGTAATTTACGTCCTTTGATCGTTTGATCAAAGGACTTTTTTTTATTTTCGTGGCTATCCAAGCAAAAAAATTATCTTATTTGGATCGATCTGAATTCTGGAAACGACTGTTAGAGGTTTCTTTTGTGAAGAAGAAACAAACAGAGGTGGGAACACGTGTTATACGTCCTCTTGACGAGAGTCAAGAGGATTTTTATTATTTAAAGGAGGAAGAAAGAAATGAATTATTTGATTGAAGTAATGCCGCAATTGTTAGTGGGAGCTCTCACAACCTTGAAATTATTTGTTTTTACCTTGATTGGTTCATTACCATTAGGAATCATCTTAGCGTTAGGATTATCTCTGCATTTTAAACCGATTCGCTATATTTTACAGACTTATGTTTGGATCATGCGAGGCACACCTTTGCTACTTCAATTGATTTTTGTATTCTATGGGTTACCAACAATAGGAATCGTCTTTGATCGTTTTGAAGCTGCATTGATCGCATTTATTTTAAATTATGCCGCTTATTTTGCAGAAATATTCCGTGGTGGTATCCAATCGATTCCTCAAGGACAATATGAAGCAGCACAAGTGTTACAACTAAGCCCATTTCAAACTGTCACAAAAATCATTATTCCACAGGTAACGAAGATCGTTTTACCATCAGTTGGGAATGAAGTAATCAATTTAGTCAAAGATTCTTCACTGATCTACATTTTGGGATTAGGGGATGTGATGCGTGCCGGCAAGATTGCGATGGAACGAGATGCTACATTGTTGCCGCTACTAGGGGTTGCAATCATCTACTTAGTATTAACTGGAGTCTTAACAATCATCATGAAACAAGTTGAAGGAAAATTGAACTATTATCGCTAGGAGGAAAGCACATGATTGAATTAAAAAAAGTAAGCAAAGCATTTGGAGAAAAGAAAGTAATCAACGGACTAGATTTAACGATTCCAGATGGTCAAACAATGGCAATCGTTGGTCCTTCTGGCGGTGGTAAAACAACCCTTTTAAGAATCTTGGCAGGAATCGAAAAAGCAGATAGCGGGAACTTTTATTTAGATGGAACACCATTTGATCCATTTGAATTAAAAACAAAAGAACAAGTTGTTGGTGTAGTTTTTCAAGATTTCCAACTTTTCCCACACTTAAGTATTTTTGATAATATTACATTAGCACCAAAAATGGTGTTGAAACAGTCAAAAGAAGAGTATACGAAAAAAGCAAAAGAACTGGCCACATCTTTGGGAATCAGCGATCTGTTAGACAATTATCCGTATCAATTATCTGGAGGACAAAAACAACGGGTAGCAATTGCACGAGCACTTGCGATGAACCCACGAGTTCTAGCCTATGATGAACCAACTAGTGCATTAGACCCAGAGTTGCGTCAACAGGTTGAAAAACTGATTCTATCATTGAAAGAAGAAGGCGTGACACAGATCATTGTTACGCATGATCTTGTCTTTGCTGAAAATGTCGGTGATCAATTAGTGAAAGTTGTTCCAAATAAGTAAGAGGGAGGATATGTGTCATGAAAAAATTTAGTTTTGTACTTGCAATCATTGCAGGAATCATCCTTCTTTCAGGTTGTACAAACAAAAAAACAACAGAAGATAATTGGTCCACAATCAAAGAAGAGAAAAAAGTAATCGTTGGATTAGATGATACATTTGTACCTATGGGATTTCGAGATAAAGATGGTAAACTGACAGGATTTGATATTGATCTTGCGACTGCTGTCTTTAAAGAATATGACATCAATGTTGAATTTCAACCAATCGATTGGTCAATGAAGGAATTTGAATTGAACAATGGCACGATCGATCTCATCTGGAATGGTTATTCGAAAACGGATGAGAGAGCCAAAAAAGTTCAATTTACAAAGCCATATATGGAGAACTCCCAAGTATTGATCACTCCTAAGAAATCTGGAATTACGAGTTTTGCACAGATGAAAGATAAAATCATTGGCGCCCAAAACGGTTCTTCCGGTTATGATATCTTCACAAGACAACCTAAAACTTTGAAGGATATCGTAAAAAATAAGGATGCGGTCTTATATGATAGTTTTAACGAAGCTTTGATCGATTTGAAAAGCGGTCGAATTGATGGCTTGTTGATGGATAAAGTTTACGCGGGTTACTATTTAAAACAAAAAAATGAAATAGATGAATTCAATATGACGACTGGTGACTATGAAAGTGAAAACTTTGTAGTAGGTGCCCGTAAAAGTGATGATGAATTAGTGAAGAAAATCAATGATGGAATCGCACAACTAGAAAAAAATGGCGAGTTCCAAAAGATATCAGATAAATGGTTTGGAGAAGATGTGACACCAGGTGCATCATAAAAAAGAGTTGGTATAGTGTACAGAAAGAGATTGTACACTATACCAACTCTTTTATATACTATTCAAATGAAGAACCTATGGATGTTTAAAAGAAAATAGGATCAGCTAGATATTGAGTAGTCAGATATGTAAGATCTAGAATGTGCCTTCATAAAATATGAGTCAAATCAGGGATGATCCATAATGGTCATTTTTTCAGATGAAACACGAACGGATGATTTGATCCTGATGGGATGAACGAAAAAGTAGTATTGCAGATTTATACCTTAAGAGAAAAAATAGTATACAAGCGAAACATACTATTGAAAATCATTATTTGTTGTTTAGTTGTTCTACTGAGATAAGTTCTATTTTGAATTGAAAGGGATTTCGTGTTATTCTTACATGGTAAGGATTGAAGCAAGAAAGGAAGAAGTTTATGGAACACCAAAAGTTAACTGAATTTTCCAATGATTTTTTATGGGGATCAGCCTCAGCAGCTTACCAAGTCGAAGGTGCATGGCAAGAAGGTGGCAAAGGAGAATCTGTTTGGGATCGTTTTGTCCGTATCCCTGGGAAAACATTTAAAGAGACCAATGGCGATCTAGCCGTAGATCATTATCACCGTTTTAAAGAAGATATTGCCTTGATGAAAGAACAAGGATTGAAGGCTTATCGTTTTTCTGTCGCTTGGACAAGGATTTTCCCTAATGGACGTGGCGAAGTCAATCAGGAAGGATTAGCTTTTTATGAAAATCTGATCGATGAATTGATCAAAAATGATATTGAGCCAATGTTGACACTGTATCATTGGGATCTTCCGCAAGCACTTCAAGATGAATATGCTGGGTGGGAATCACGTCAGATCATTGCTGATTTCACAAACTACGCAGAAACGTTATTTCAAGCATTTCGTGGAAAAGTCCATTATTGGATCAGCTTGAATGAGCAAAATATTTTCACTTCATTAGGATATTTATTAGCTGTACATCCTCCTGGAGTCACTGATCCAAAACGGATGTATCAAGTTAATCATATTGCGAATCTAGCAAATGCGTCTGTTATCAATAAATTCCATGAATTGGAGATGCCTGGTAAGATTGGTCCAAGTTTCGCGTATACGCCAAATTATCCAATCAATAGTGATCCTAAGAATATTTTAGCTGCCGAAAATGCAGAAGACTTAATGGCAAATTATTGGATGGATGTCTATATGTGGGGCAAATATCCAATTGCTGCAATGAAATTCTTAGAAGAACAAGGATGGGCACCTAAAATCGAAGAAGGAGATGCTGAATTACTTGAATCAGCAAAACCAGATTTCTTAGGGATCAATTATTATCAAACAGCAACTAATGCCTTTAATCCATTAGATGGTGTGGGTGCAGGGAAGATGAATACGACTGGGAAGAAAGGCTCGTCAGAAGAGACTGGTGTTCCGGGCATGTACAAAAAAGTAGAAAATCCATTTGTTGAACGTACAAATTGGGATTGGGAAATTGATCCTGAAGGGTTAAGGATTGCCTTGAGACGAATTACTAGCCGTTATCGTACACCGATTTTGATTACTGAGAATGGATTAGGAGAATACGATAAATTGACTGAAGACAATAAGGTCCATGATGATTATCGTATTGCTTATCTTTCAAGTCATGTCAAAGCAATCAAAGAAGCAATTTCTGATGGTGCCGAAGTGTTAGGGTATTGCACTTGGTCTTATACAGATTTACTAAGTTGGCTAAATGGCTATCAAAAGCGTTATGGATTTGTCTATGTGGATCAAGATGAAACACAGAAGGGTTCTTTGACACGCTATAAAAAAGACAGCTATTATTGGTATCAACAAGTGATCCAAGAAAATGGGAAAAATATCTGATAAGTACAGCTTGAACTGTTGGCCTTAGGGACAGCAACTTCAAGCTGTTTTTTCATCGTCAAAATGATTATTCTTTCATCGAAATAAAAGAAACAACCAAACTTTGAAACAAAACTTTTGTTCCCTCGCTTTTTTTTGTATAATGGAACTTGATGAAATGAGGGATAAAAATGGCAAAGAAAAAACGTCCTGCTAAGAAAAAGAAAAAGACGAAAAAGCAAAAACAGCAGCAGGAACAACTTCTTGCGATCTGTGTAGGCTTTGCTTTGATATTATTTGCCGTCTTCGGCTTTTTAAAATTGGGATTCTTAGGTATTTTAGTTGCAAACGGCTTTCGAGTCATTTCCGGAAATACGTATCAAATTCTGTGTTTGTTACTAGCCATTATTGGTTTTTTGGTTGTTATCAAAAACACTGACTTTAAAATAGGAAAGAGTCGACGCTGGTTTGGTGGTCTCCTTTTTTACTTAGGGATATTACTTTTTCTTCATGCGCACTTGTTTGGTAAATTACACAGCGGTCAGCCTAATATCATAGGTACGACCTGGGATTTGCTCGTAAGTGACATTAAGCAAAGTCAAGTAGGCAATAATGTTGGTGGTGGGATGATCGGTGCAATTTTGTATCATTTTACGTACTTTTTGATTGCTCAACCAGGAAGCTATTTTGTGGCATTTCTACTATTAGTTGGTGGTGCGATCCTGTTTAGTAATCTTCAAGGGTATCAATTGCTAGATGGTCTGCAAGCAATGGGAGAAAGACTTCAGGAATTATTGGAAGGTGATCCAGTTAAACAGGCACAAAAGCAAGCGGCAAAAGAAGAACGACAAAAAAAACGTGCAGAAGCTAGAGAAGCAAAAAAACAGGCAGCAAAAGAAGCAGCAGAAGCGGAAATCGCAGAAATGGGAAATCGGCGATCAAAGAAACGTCGAGAAGAACCGGCACATTCCTATCAAGAAGAAGTTTCTGAAGATGAACCAGAACAATTGAGTTTTGTGCCGATCGACAGTTTTCAGGGAACGGTTCAATCAACGTCAACGAATTCTGTGAAAACAGAACAGCAACCATCACCTTCCTCATCAATGTCAGGTATAGAGGAAGAAGGCATAGAAGATGACGGAACAGCGTTAGAGTTTGAAATCGAAGCGGAACAGGAAAATCATGATTATGAATTGCCATCTATTGATTTGTTAGACTCCGTAAAAACGACAGACCAAAGTGATGAGTATAAGAAAATCGAAAAAAATATTGGCGTATTAGAACAGACATTCCAAAGTTTTGGAGTGGATGCTAAAGTAGTGAAAGCGAGTTTAGGACCATCCGTGACGAAATTCGAAGTACAGCCAGCCGTAGGAGTCAAAGTAAGCAAAATCGTTAGTTTGACTGATGATATCGCTTTGGCGTTAGCAGCGAAAGATGTTCGGATGGAAGCACCGATTCCTGGGAAATCATTGATAGGAATCGAAGTACCAAATAGCAAAATCAGCATGGTCTCGTTTAGAGAAATCATCGAAGCACAGCCAAATCATCCAGATAAATTATTAGAAGTTCCGTTAGGGCGCGATGTTTCTGGACGGGTACAAACAGCGGATCTTTCTAAAATGCCTCACTTACTTGTGGCAGGTTCAACAGGTAGTGGGAAATCAGTTGCAATCAATGGGATCATCACTAGTATTTTGATGCGGGCAAAACCACACGAGGTCAAATTGATGATGATCGACCCTAAAATGGTTGAATTGAACATGTACAATGGAATACCGCATCTTTTAACACCAGTGGTAACCAATCCAAGAAAAGCAGCTCAAGCACTACAAAAAGTAGTGCAAGAAATGGAAGAGCGCTACGAAAAATTTGCTGCAACAGGGGTTCGAAATATCACCGGGTACAATGAATTTGTACAACAAAAAAATCTTGAAATGGGAACGAAGCATCCAACATTACCATTTATCGTAGTTATCGTGGATGAATTAGCTGACTTGATGATGGTAGCAAGTAATGAAGTTGAAGATGCAATCATTCGTTTAGCACAGATGGCCCGTGCCGCTGGAATCCATATGATCTTGGCAACCCAAAGACCAAGTGTAGATGTTATCACAGGGATCATTAAAGCCAATGTTCCTTCACGAATGGCATTTGCAGTTTCAAGTGGAACCGACTCTCGAACGATCATTGACTCAAATGGTGCAGAAAAACTCCTAGGAAGAGGGGACATGCTCTTCTTACCAATGGGTGAAAATAAGCCGATCCGTGTTCAGGGAGCCTTTATTTCCGATCATGAAGTTGAACGAGTTGTAAGTTTTGTAACGGATCAGCAAGAAGCACATTATGAAGAAAAGATGATGCCAACGGATGAAGTAGAAACAAGTGGTTCGGCAGAACAACCGCAAGATGAACTATTTGAAGAAGCAAAGGCGTTAGTGATCGAAATGCAAACAGCAAGTATTTCATTGTTACAACGTCGGTTTAGGATTGGCTACAATCGTGCTGCTCGATTAGTCGACGAGTTAGAAGCTCACGGAGTTGTAGGACCATCAGAAGGAAGTAAACCACGTAAAGTATTTATTGAACAAACAGAAGATCCGATGGATTCTCTGCCATCTGATCAAGAATGAGAAAAACAACGGGTGACTACCTGAAATATAGTCAATGAGTATAACAAATTGATTTTATCTGAAATAAAGCACTCCTTTCCTAATGATTTTTGGAAAAGGAGTGTATTTTTTATGGAGATCATTTTTGACTGTTGTGAATCATCTAGATAACGTACTGGATATAACTGACAAATGATGGGATAGATTTTCTGTCGTGTAGAAAAAAGTGAGTAGTTTTCCCTTTGAAAATGGTGGAAAAAGGAATAATTTTCTCTATATATGTGTGTATTTTCACAAAATGTGTTTTTCGAGATGTTTTATTCGTTTTTTAAAATAAAAAGTAGTAGAATCACTTCAAGCTAACAAATAGTAAGTGCTAGTTAAAAGGAGGGAATCTGGAATGAAAAAAATTGGTTTTTTAAGTTTTGGTCACTGGATGGATGAAGGATCACTAGTCAAGACGGCGAGTGATGCATATCTGCAATCAATCGAATTGGCGGTTGAAGCAGAAAAAATTGGTATCGATGGTGCTTGGTTTCGTGTACATCATTTTGCCGATCAGATTGGATCACCATTTCCACTGATGGCTGCTATCGGTGCTAAAACTAGCAAAATCGAAGTGGGTACTGGTTTGATCGACATGCGTTATGAAAATCCTTATATGATGGCGGAAAATGCTGGTTTGACGGATATTATCACCCAAAGCAGAGTGCAATTGGGTGTGGGCCGTGGCTCACCAGAACAAGTTTTAGATGGTTGGAAATATTTTGGCTATGATTACAGTGAAGAAGAAATTAAGGAAATCACTCGTCAGCGGACATTGGAATTTTTAAAATTATTAGAGGGCAAGCCTTTCGCCGAACCAAATCCGATGCCGATGTTTCCTCAAGGGCCAGGGAAATTACGCATTGAACCTTACTCAGATGGATTAAGAGAACGGATCTGGTGGGGGTCTGGTTCCACTGAGACGGCAGTTTGGGCAGCCAAACAAGGAATGAACTTACAATCCTCTACACTCGTCAATTTTGAAAGCAAAGAACCATTTCATATCCAGCAAGCCAAACAATTGCGTGCATTTAAGGAAGCTTGGAAAGAAGCAGGACATGATTTTGAACCAAGGACTTTGGTGACTCGGTCTATCCAACCGATCACAACAGATTTAGATCGTCAGTTATTCGGTGAATTAGGTGACGAGGCAACAGATCAAGTAGGATTTTTAGCTTATCATCGCAATCCAACGATTTTCGGCAAAACTTTTGCCGGTGAACCAGATAAAATCGTTAAACAATTGGCAGAAGATGAAGCAATCAAAGAAGCGGATACTGTACTAGTCACAATTCCAAATACACTAGGTGTCGAATACAATCTGCATCTACTAGAATCTATCGTAAAAGACGTAGCGCCTGATTTGGGCTGGCGTTAAAAAATAAGAACACTCCAAAAATCTTAGTAAAGGAGATCTTTGGAGTGTTTTTTATTTAACAAAAAGACGCATATCATCTATTTACATAGTGTTTATTTTGTGAAGAGTTGCATTAGTTTGAAGAATCAGTTATAGTATGTAGCGATACTTTGAAAAAAAGAGGGAAATAATCTTGGAAAAACAATCCATTTATGGTTTAACAATTGAAGAATTGACCGCATGGTTTTTAGAAAATGGCGAGAAAAAATTTCGAGCTGCACAAGTATGGGAATGGTTATATCAAAAGCGTGTAAGAGATTTTTCTGAAATGACGAATCTTTCAAAAGGTTTGATTGCTAAGTTGAGTGACCAGTTTATTATCAATCCATTAAAACAGATGGTCGTACAAGAGGCGTCAGATGGCACAGTCAAATACTTGTTTGAATTGCCTGATAAAAACATGATCGAAACAGTGTTGATGCGACAAGAATATGGTTTGTCTGTCTGTGTAACGACACAGGTCGGCTGCAATATCGGTTGCACATTTTGTGCGAGTGGTTTGTTGAAAAAAAATCGTGATCTAACAGCAGGAGAAATCGTTGCACAAATCATGATGGTGCAACATTATTTTGATGAACGACAAGAAGGCGAGCGAGTATCTCATGTGGTAGTCATGGGGATTGGTGAACCATTTGACAACTACGACAATGTCATGAACTTTCTATATATTATCAATGATGCGAAAGGTTTGGCCATCGGTGCACGTCACATCACTGTGTCAACTAGTGGCTTAGCGAACAAGATCAAAGAATTTGCAAACAATGGATTACAAGTAAACCTAGCCATCTCATTGCACGCGCCAAATAACGAAGTACGCACATCGATCATGCGAATCAACCGTAGCTTCCCAATCGAGAAACTGATGGAAGCTGTAGATGAATATTTGGAAAAAACAAATCGACGGATCACATTCGAATATATCATGCTGAACCAAGTGAATGATCGTCCTGAACATGCACAGCAATTGGCTGATTTATTGAAAGATAAAAAGAAACTAGTCTATGTGAATTTGATACCTTATAATCCTGTCAGTGAGCATGATCAATATTCACGAAGTCCTAAAGCTGATGTATTGAAGTTTTATGATGTACTGAAGAAAAATGGCGTAAACTGTGTCATCCGTAAAGAACATGGAACGGATATTGATGCAGCCTGTGGCCAATTACGCAGTAAGCAAATGAAAAAAGAAAAAGCAACGAGCAAATAAGGCATCAGAAGAGTTTGACTCTGCGAAACGAAAAGGGATTCATGAAATTTTCTTTCAAATTTTTGTGTATTTCAGTCCATTTTCGAAGGAGCTGTTTCTGCTCCCACCATTTATTCGTGTCTAGAGTGTGAGGCAAAAGAAATACTTTTGTTTCACACTCTTTTTCTGCGCTAGTGATCAGGCTAAATCGCTTCTTTCACAACCTTATCTACAGTGTTCAAAGAGCTGACCTTCAATAATAAGCCTAAACAGATGAAAAACACGAGAAGCTGTTTTTCTCTGTTCATTCTTATTGCTTGATGCAGAACAGTCTTTTCACAACCTTATTCACGGTGTTCAAAGACCAACTCCTTGAAATAAGTCTGAATTTTTCAAAACATGGAGAGCTGTTTCGAAAAATCCATTCTTATTGTCAGGGGAGCTGAACGGTCTTTTCACAACCTTTGGTATAAAATTGTTCATTTTTCTTCCATCTACTGCTAAAATAGGCAGAAATGGGGGGATGGGTATGATTATCAGTGAGTTTGATCGTGATAATTTGGTTTTACGTGACCAATTAGCCGATCTTTTGAGATTGACTTGGCCAGATGAATACGGTGAACAGCCGATGAAAGAAGTAGAGCGACTGCTAGAAGATGAAAGGATCGCCGTCTCTGCAATCGAAGGAGATGAGCTGATTGGTTTTGTCGGTGCGATTCCACAATATGGTCAAACTGGTTGGGAACTGCATCCCTTAGTCGTCGAAAGTATGTACCGTAAACAACAAATTGGTACACGCCTAGTGAGTTATCTAGAAAAAGAGATTGCCTCACAAGGAGGAATCGTTGTCTATTTAGGAACTGATGATGTGGAGGGGCAAACAAGCTTGGCGATTGAAGAAGACTTATTTGAAGATACCTTTGGCAAGCTTGAAACGATTCAAAACAGGAAAGATCATCCTTATGAATTCTATGAGAAACTTGGCTATCAGATCGTTGGGATAATTCCGGATGCGAATGGTTGGAACAAGCCAGATATCTGGATGGCCAAACGAATTGCTAGAAAACATGGAAGTGAGTGATTTTTAGCAATAGAGAATATATTGAAATAAGAAATAGTAACTTGGAGAGTAATTTACTTGCTTTCCAAGTTTTTTTTGCAAATTTTGAGAGTACAGTGCTTGAAATAGCATAAAACCATCTGTTAGCAAAATTATTTAATTTTTTTAGATAGTTACTTAAACCCTTTAAAAATAAAGATTTTCAGAAATAAAATGTAAAAAATTCAGATAAAGTCCATATAATTGTGTAAAAGATAAAAGGCCATGTAACAGCCCTTTTACGGTACAATGTTTTTAACCACAA